>NZ_JAMQJY010000005.1 GCF_023703085.1 Alkalicoccobacillus plakortidis
GCGGGCTTTGTTGATCCTGCCAACACGATCCAAATCTACGTTATTCATCAAGTTTGGATTAGGAGAAAGTAACGACAACTGCATATAGCCTTCTTTATACAACTCTAACTTATGGTTTGCGAGAATGGTCGGATATGTATCAAGGTACGACTCATGTAAATACTCATATTGTGCACGGATGATCTCATCGTCTTGTAGATCTAATACGATATGTGCTGCACCTAACTGATAAGCACGACGTACAATCAAACGAGCAAGTTCTAACTGTTCAGAGCTAAATTTAAGTTGTATGCGCTCACCAGTCTGAATAGTTAACCCCACTCTTAAAATGAGATCTGCATAGGTAGCGAGCTTTTCTTGAAAGTTCATATTATTCATCCTCCAGCATCTCATGAGTCATCTCAACAATCTCATCTAGTCTGATATCGTATAGATCGTATCCAGATATAAATACTAAACGATCTCCTCTGACCTCTACGAAAGGGTTTCCCTCACCTATTTGCTCTTCATCTTCATCTAATAAATGAATCATAGCTATTTTTTTTAAGTGATCTCCTTGTATCTCATATAATTGAAAGAGATGATCCTCACGCAATAAGACATGCTTTTCATTCACAATAAAATCATGCGCAGATTCAAACTGAGGATCATACTCTTTGAAAACTCCATTCTTTACATGCGCTAACTTAAATGAATCATAATAATAGAACCACACTTCACTATCTGAAATAACGTTCATTGCATAACAGTCTGCTATTTCTGCCTGTGTATTGACAAAAAGTTGCTCTCCAGTTTGGCTCCACTTTATCACACCAGGCTCTCCCACCGGAGGTCTTGGGTCTTTTACAGTTGGATCAGCCCAGCCCCAGTTCCCAAAAACCCCTTCATCAAAATAACCTGTCCAAATAGATCCTTTTTCAGTTGAATAGACGTGACTTAGTCCATCGCCAATTAAAAATTCCTGCACTACTTTGCATTCATGCCCTTCTCTTTTAACCACAGTCGCATTCTTATCAAACTCTCCATTTCCATAGTAAATGGATCTTGAGCTCACTAGTAGAAAATGATTATTCGGGAGTGGTTGAACATAGCTATATGCCTTTTTTTGATCCTTAATCGTGATACCTTCATATTGTTCACCATCAAGAATGACTACTTGATAATCACAACTTTTTTGAACAGGCTCCTCTGGAAGTACCAACTCAATGTAAGCTTCCTCATCTAATGCTCGTAAGAAATAGATCCGTCCATCAAACCCAATCCTTGGTTCCCACCAGAATTCATCACTAAAAATAGTTCTTAAATCAATAGAAGGCCCAATATATAATTCAATTGGTTCTATATCGCTCACTAAAGTTCACTCCTCTACTACTTGGTTTCATTATAATTGAATGCGTCCTTTTTAAGCATAAAAATCCCCTCCAAATAGAATGTTGTTCGCTTTCTACCTGAAGGGGATCATATACAAGTTATAGATCGTACCTGGAAATAACTTCTTTCCACGTTAAAGGTTTGTCTTCGCCTTGATATTTTGCCGATATCTCTGCGAGTTCAAGTAATTTATCTTTTGCCGCGCTTGTTAAATTTGCATTCAATCCTGCTTCTTGCAACATTTCGACTGAGCCATTTAGTTCAAATGCTCTTCTTTCCGCATGAACAGCGGTGCCTGTTATAAGACGATTTAAAGTGTCCATAAATGAATGACTATCCATTGTGTCTTCTAGGGATGATAGAACCTCTGAAGAAACATTAAATGTCTCGGAGGCTTGTAAGGTTTCTAGGTAGAGTCCAACTATCCCTTTCATAAATACACTTCTGATTAACTTTACAGCTGAGGCATCCCCTGCTTTATTTCCTACAGAAGTGATGTTCATATGATATGGTTCCATTTTTTTTATAAGTTCTTCTGTACCATTGCCGCTTGCTGATATTGGTACCTTATGCTTAAAAACGGGTAACGGACCTAACATAGCCACATCTACAAATGGAATATCCACGTCACTTAAGCCCTTTTCGATCTCTTGTTTCACATTTGGGCTAGAGGCTGAAACATCCACATACAAGAAAGATGAACCATTTAATTGAGAGCAAACAGTAGCACTTACTTCTAATGCTTTACTTGCTGGCACGGCAACAAAAAGCACATCAATATCCGGTAACAATTCAGATAAGCTATCTTGTAGTTGTATTCCCACACTTTGAGCTCGAGATTTAATTTGTGGTCCAAATTTATCATCATTAGCCATGACATCGAATGCCTTGATCGATGTGAGACCTTCTTCTTTTAGTCCAGTTGACAATTCAAATGCCGCTTCGCCAAAACCTAGAAACCCTATTTTCATTTTTAAACACCCTTAGCTTTTAGATTTAACTACTATTCTCTTTTTTTATGAACATGATAATCCATATCCTTGAGAATACTGTCAACCTGCTTAAGACGCTGAGAAATACTATCTGATCTCTCCATGGAAAGAGCACTAATAAGATAATCCACAATGTAGATTGAGGAAACAATCGAATTATGAGATGCCATGCTCTCAGCTGGACAGGTGATGACAATGTCCGCATAAGGAACAATAGGAGAAGATAATTTATCAGTTAGGGCTATTATTTTTGCTCCCTTTTTCTTAGCTTGGTTGACGTATTCAATTAAACGCTCACCATATCGCGCATAACTCACGGCTATAAGTAAATCCTGCTCAGTAAAAGCAATGACATCATCTACCCAATCACTTGAATCAGCCATTGTTAGTTTCGTCTTTCCTACCATCCGATTTAGATTATGAGTTAAATATTGCGCAACTGGTAAGCCACTTCGTACACTTGTACAATAAATACTAGAAGCTGAACATATTAAGTTAATCGCATCATCCAAGTTTGATTCAGCATTAAACTGAGTTGCTTTATGAATTTGATCTACTTGCAGTTCGTAATGCCTCATCCACCCTTCGCTATGAGAATGATTCTTTAAATTCTCTTCAAGTCTCATCTGCGGTGCAGATTCCTCTCTTAGAAGCGTGTGCAAGCTTTTTTGAAATTCAGAGTATCCAGAGTATCCTATGTTCACCATCAGTCTCATTACAGTAGTGGTGCTTGTACCAACTTTATTAGCCAATTGCTCAACAGTCATAAAACCTACTTCGGCATAATGGTTAATAATAAAATCAACAACTAGCTTTTGTGATCTTGGTAAGGAGCCTACACTCTCTTTTAACTTTTCTAAAGGGTTATTCAATCTATTCCACTCCTAAAGGATCATATTGTCTCATCATCTAAAAGAATCATAACGAACTTAGAATAGAGTGTCTATTATCCTTATGGTAAGAAGCTTATCTGAATCGACTTGTACTGAGATGAATACCCTTTAGAATTTGACTATCAATTCAACCATTTTGGTCTAAAGTTACCTTTCGCTATATCCTCAAGCCTACTTTGCTCGTATTCTGCTTTCTTCTCAGCACGTGTAAGTGCTTCTTCTACTTTATGTCTAGGTAAAACGATTACGCCATCAGCATCACCCATAATAAAATCACCTGGTTCTACCTCACGATCTCCACAGAAGATAGATGAGTTTATAACACCTGGGCCATTTTTTGTAGGTCCTCCTGGTATTGCACCTTGGCTAAATACCGGAAAGGTCGAATGTGCCAGTGTGTGGTAATCACGAATCAATCCGTCAATAATAAATCCATTTAAGTGTAAGGCTTCTGCAGCAGTCACCATTAGTTCTCCTATTATGGCTCTTTTTTTATGAGCATTTGCGGAAACAACTAATACATGTCCAGGTTTTGACGAATAAATGGCATGGTGCACAGCTAAGTTATCTCCATCATTCACATCAATTGTCACAGCCGACCCAATCAGTACACTATTAATATTGCATGGCTTGATCGAGTAATTCATTTCGACCGGAGTATCCATCACATCACTTATTAATGTCGTACTTAATTTCTTTGCTCTACTAATCCACTCATCTGGTAACGTCTCTGGCGTTTGTTTTAGTTCAATATTTGTCATATTAGTTCCCCTCTTCTTTCAACACTGGCTTTTTGTAATACGATAATAAATAACCACTAAAAGCAGCGATAGATGTCATAAAGTACACGATCTTAGCTAAATGTTCATCTAATCCTATTACCCAACTTGCTTGGAAGGTAAATAAACCGAGCATTTGACCAAATACCAAAACAGTTCCTAAGACTGTGAATAGAAATACAGACGCAACGAAAATGCTAAAAATGATTTTTCTCATAATATCCTCCTAAATCGGAATTGGAATAATCCCCATACCTATTAACCAGCTAATAATCATCAATGGAATTGTATAGAAAAGAAGTAACGGGACATATGTTTTTTCAGCCCCAACCTTGGCCATTCCAGTCGCTACGTAAATAGGTCCCGAAGTCGGTGTACTTCCCTCTGTCGCCCCAAACATCATAATTGTCACAACCGCCAACAGTGGATCAACACCTACAGCAGTTAATGCACCAAATGAAGCAAGACCGATTGTTGCAATAGTTGCTGATGTCGCTAACGGCGTAGCAACCAATGTAATAACAATGCCTACAATCGCCACCATTAACCATTTCGGTAATGCAAATGAAGTCATAAGCGTTTGTAATTGTTCAGTTAAACCAATTTCATTTAATACAGCACTTGTCGCAAAGGTAAAAATCAAAACGGGTCCAATCACATAATAAGAAGGTGCCGTCTTTTCAAAGAAAGTCGTCCATTCTTTTTTCCCTTTAGGCAAATGGTTACGACCAACTAGTAAAGTAAAGAGGATCATAAACACCGGTACCCAAACGATGAAGGATATAGAATCCATTACCGGAGCACCCAGACTCTCTTGAGCCGAGAACCATTTAGCAAGTGGGCCGAAATTAATAATTAAAGGAATGATAATCCCCATAAAAATTATAAGAGATGACCAACCTTCACTAAATGATTTTGCTAATGGTTGAATTAAATCAGGATGAACAGGTTGTATGTTGTATTTTTTAGTCATGATATAAACAACAACTAGACGGTGAATTAAAGCATATAAACCAGCTATATAAAGAGCTAAAAAGAGATCACTTTCACCAACACTAGCTGCAACAGGTGCAAACCCTAGCATGATAAACATCGTTGAATTCGGTGGAATAATACTTCCAAATCCTGAGTTACCTGCTACGATAGAAGCCGCATGTTCCTTTTTCCACCCCGAACGTTCCATCCACGGAATCGTAATGGATCCTGTCGTTGCAGCAATCCCCGAACCTGAACCAGCCACTAGAGCAAATAGTGCCGAACCAAAGGTATTCACGTATGCTGCTCCTCCAGGTAAGCGACCTATGAGTGAATTTAAGATTTGAATAATTCTACCTATAAGACCAGTGTAGTTAATTAATTGCGCCATAAATATAAAAGCCAGAGAAGCAAAAACAACCGAGTGTGTAAGCCCTCTCATTAAACTCGGTAAAAATAAATCAAAAGCTCGACTTCCTGAGAAAATAAGCGTAATGATAAAACCTAAAATCATTGCTTCACCAATATTTCGTTTGGTGAAAATGGCCCATATTAAGACGATTAATATAAAGGCTATCAAAGCCCATACAGCAGTACCCACGATGATCATCCCTCCATTGTACTTTTTATTACTTTATTTAATAAAAAGTAATATTTATTACTCGAACGTTAGTCTATCACTATTTTATTTCTTTGTAAACGCATTCATATAAAATTTGTCGAATCCTGATATATTTTATTTTACACTTCGCCCAGAACACCTTTTCTATGCACTTCAGCCATACTTAGAACATGATCAAAAAAATTTCAAAATCATTTTCGTCATCTCAACAAACAAATTTATAATCACACCAACACTTCTCCTCCCTCAACCGTTATCTAAATGAATCGGGTACACTAAGAAAAACAACGTCGGAACGGAATGATGCTCATGCAGGAATTGTATGTAAGCTTAGAAACCGACCTGAAGCGCTTTGCTCGTTCCATTGCGAGGCATCATCAGGAGGCAGACGATCTGATTGGGCACGCGTTAGAAAAATCGCTTAGCCAAAAGGATATTCAAACGTGGCCACATCATAAACAAAAAGCCTGGTTTTATCGAGTCATGAAAAACACGTTAATTGATGACCGCCGTAAACATCAACGTGAGCAAGAATGGGAGGATTCGCACGAACCTATTTTCTCTCCAGTTGGGCTTACGTCGATTGAAATGGTCGATTTACTCGGAAAGCTGTCGCTTCAAAGTGACATTGTCTTCAAACGCTATTGGATTGGTTTATCCAACAAGGAAATCGCCGAGCAAACTGGTCTCACAGCACCAACGATTCGGTATCATTTAGCTCAAGCTATTAAAAGGCTACGCCAACATTTGGAGGAGGAATGATCATGGGGAAAAAGATTGGGAATGTCAGTACGTTAAACATTGTTAACGCAACAAAGGAAAGCATCGGTGAAATTGAGCATATCGAAAATGTGGCGCTTATCCTTTATTCCAAAGAAACAGCTCCGTTACTTTCATTATTAAACACCGGTAACATTGGTCAAACGTTAGAAATTGAACATGATATTCATACTGTTAGTGGGTCTTTCACATTAGACGCAGAATATCTAAACGCATTCGAAAAACCTACTACCATCATTGCGAATGGAGTGGTTATCGTTGATCCAAATGTTACAGTAGAGCATTTAACAAACACACATTGTCAATTCCTTATAAATGGAGCTATTTTCACAACGACAAAACTAAAGGGATCGATTGGTATAATACTTAAAAATACTAATGGTACGATTCGAACCTACGACCACCAATTACCTCGTTTTGAGACTGGTAAGGTGAAGCTGACCAATGGATATCTAGAAGGATTAAACGATCACACAACCCTTTTAATCTCTGGAAAATTACTACTGGATGCAGAGCTTGATATTGATCTTTTTTCTCGGAAAATTGCGGACATTACCCTGACTGGTAAAGCTGTACTCTTTGAAAATCAGGAAAAAGCCTTCCACGAAAAATCAACCATAATTAGGAAGACTGACATTATTCCAAACGGTTATCAGGAGATTACAAAAACCCTACATTTAAATGAACGTTCAATTAAACGATTTAAAGGCGGATCAATCTTCACTACCAAGCCAATCTTATTCACAGAGTCGATCTCTCGCGATACTTTTGAGGCAGCTTTTGCTTCCATTCACTCCACCTCATATATTGTTTGCCATGAGGACCTTGAAGATTTGGTCTATGAGCGTTTACATCAATTTGAAACAGAAGTCGTCACATATACGGATGCATTTCGATTTATTGATAATGAAGAATGGCAGCAAGAAGACGCAGATGTCTTGGATTCAAACACCACATTAATTGTGCAATCCAACCTGACATTTTCAGAAACTCTTCAACCAGAGAAACTTTACGAAAACATCCAAGCTATTCATCTCTTCGGGACCATCTACACTGCCAACAGCACTCAAAGGGCAGCCGTTCAAAAGTTACTACACACTAAAAACGGAGAAGTGATTGATGTCTCAAAACAAAAAAACAAAGGTCTAGGTAACATTGGGGAGCTCACTCTCTAAAGGAGGATCTAACATGCGAATAAACGAAATCGATCACGTACACTCTCGACTTAAGGAATTGCGCCACCAAGCCCGACAAGAAGCTCTTCTTTTGTCCCAAAAGAAGAAAACACCGTTTCACTTTAAAAAACAGTTCGGTAGCTACCTCATATCAGTTAAACGAAGTGAGCCTGTATAAGAAGAATGGCGGAACGGGTGGCATGGGCGGAATGATGCCGTGCCACCTGTTTTTTTGGGGTGTGGGATTGGAGGTGGGGTCTTGCTAAACGAGACTACGTCCTTGCCTGGATCGAGTTTTTCTTGGTGTGCGTGCTCCTCTTTTGGTAAGGAGCTTGGGTCTTCTTGGTGTTGCGGCTCCTCTCTTGGTAAGGAGCTTGGGTCTTCTTGTGTTGCGGCTCCTCTCTTGGTAAGGAGCTTGGGTCTTCTTGGTGTTGCGGCTCCTCCCTTGGTAAGGAGCTGCTTCTTCTTGATGTTGTGGCTCCTCTCTTGGTAAGGAGCTGCTTCTTCTTGATGTTGTGGCTCCTCTCTTGGTAAGGAGCTGCTTCTTCTTGATGTCCCTGCCTCTCTCTTGGTAAGGAGCTGCTTCTTGATGTGCCTGCCTCTCTCTTGGTAAGTTCACGCTGCTTCTTGATGTCCCTGTCTCTCTCTTGATAAATCCCAACTTCTTCTTGGTAAAGCTACACCGCTCTGCATTAAGGCATGATTGGGAACCAAACAAGCAGTCCATAACCCGCTAACACAAGGCATACAGATCCTATGAGAGCCGCAACAAACACCCGTCCTCCCTGTTTTTTCAAGATACGCACATCCATCTTTAATCCTAATCCCGCCATGGCCATTGCAAGTAGTAAATAAGAAAGTGTTATACAATGATCCACAATAACTGCCGGTACAATACCTAGAGTATTTAATAGGCTCATGCCAATAAAGCCAAAGAGAAACCACGGAATCGGCAGCTGATGTTTTACAGATGAATGATTACCCTTTTGCATCATAAGAGTGAGGGCAAGTGCAACTGGTACAAGGAGCGCAACTCGAGTAAGCTTCACGATAATTGCCATATCCTCCGCTTGCTCCCCACCGACTGAAGAAGCTGCAACAACATGGGCAACCTCATGAAGTGTGCCACCTGAGAGGATCCCATAGCTAAAGTCTGAGAGAGGTAACCATGAGAAGATTACTGTGTACAAAATTGTAAATGTGGTCCCAAGTACCGCTATTACGGCTACCGCAATGGTTATTGATTGCTCTTTGGCTTTTAGAATTGGAGCCACTGCCAATATCGCTGCGGCTCCACATATGGCCGTTCCACATGCTGTTAAGATACTGACGGTTTTGTCCACGCGTAATGCGCGGCATAATCCATATACGATACCAATAGTACTGACTAAAAGAATAAATGCATAAAAAAAGACTGGTAATCCAGCTTGGTAGATATCTAATAAATTTAAACGTAAGCCTAGTAAAACAATACCTATTCTGAGTAACCTTGTGCTCGAAAACTCAACTCCTGGCATATAATTTGGTTTCATACCTGCTGTAGCTCTCCAAACAATACCCAATATAATCGCGATCACAAGCTGACCCACTATATTCAAGAATGGCAGCTTCGCCAAATAAAAAGCAATGCCAGCAATACATAAAGTTAATCCTAGTCCAATCGAAAAGCTCACTCTTTGCATACAAACTCCTCCTGCTGTCTAGCTCAAGCATACTCCCCCTCTTTTTATTTGTGAAATAAATATATATAATGATAATGATTAATAAAACAAATAAATAAGGGTGAGTACAATGCACATGGACGAACTTGAAACGTTTATTACATTAGTACAGGAAAAGAATTTCACCAAAACAGCTGTTAAGAGATCCCTCTCACAGCCCACTGTCAGCGTACATATCCGTAACCTTGAAAAAGAATTCTCTGCAACTTTTTTCAAACGAACAACCAAACAGCTTAGTCTAACAGCTGAAGGAGCATTCTTTTACGAACAAGCCTTACAGATCAAAGCTTTGTATCAGCATACACAAGAGACCCTTTACCAAAAAAAGAAACAGGCAGCAGGACTCATCCGTATTGGCACAAGCTTTACCATCGGAGAATACATCCTCCCACAAATCATAGCCAACTTACGCGCGGACCATCCACTTATTGAAATTAGCATCACAATGGGCAATACTCAATCCGTAATCGATGCAGTTCGTTCATTTGAAGCAGATATCGGTTTCGTAGAGGGCCAAACGTCTTCTAAGGAAGTGATCCTTACCCCTTTTAAAGAAGACAGATTACGCGTCGTCCGTTCTGGCAAAATTAACGCTTCCCAAATCCAGTCGATAGACGATCTACATGATCAAACATGGGTGATCCGCGAACCGGGTTCCGGCACAAGACATTCCTTTGACCATTTAATTAAAACAAATCACATCCGTCTTGGCTCAACCATTGTTTTTAGCTCTACACATGGCATTAAAGAAAGCGTCAAAAACAACCTCGGTCTCGCCTTACTCTCAGAAACAACGATGCATGAAGAACTCCAAGCAAAAATCTTTGCAAGTCATCGATTTCGAAGACCTTTCAGTGAAACGATACTTTTCTTACGTGCTAACAAAAGGAACTGCGCCTGGGCGGAATATTGAGGTGTTGCTTGGGTATTTGTGATGAGAGGCGTTACGAAGGCTGACATGGCTCTTGCTAAAGTGGTTGAAATGCTTGGTGATAGAACGTTCTTTTCAATTGATATTTATATTTAATCTTCTCATTAGAGGGATTGTATAGGCTAAGACTTTCGTCTATATTTGCTAATATTTTAACACATCCTGTAACTTTGGGAGAGAGTCCGTTTTAAACGGTTTTCCCTTCCATAAATCCCGCTAAATTCTCTAATGTTGATCTTAATCCCACGTCATGATCCTCTTTCCTAACTCCTTCAGGTACGTTTTCACATATGATTTTAACTTTTGTTCCTTCCAAGAAGGGTTCAAATAACCAGGTCTGAATCATTTTCCCCGCAAACGTTGGGTCTTCAGAATCAAAGATTATAGCTTGAACAATTTTCTTATTGGGGATAAGCGTTAAGAATTCTGCATGAACTACGTCCGTGTTATCTGATGTTTTGCTTGTGGTTGTTCCATCAAGATCATGATACGTAAGAGTCATCCTGTATATCCCTCCTTCTTTTGCATCAAACGTATCTATTGAACCCGTCATACCTTCAGGTGGGAGCCAGATGATCAACCTCTCTGGATTTATAAATGCTGAGTAAACCTCTTCTGGTAATGCATGAATAATACGTGATGCCGTATCTACTCGATTAGATGGATTTGACATGATTTAATTCCCTCCCTTTAATTCAACACTTCTCTCTCATGTTGGCGATGTCCTGCTTTTCATTAAAGATAAATATGAAAGGTGCGGATATCCCTCTTCACCTAAATTGACAATAAAAACACCGAAACGTAGCAAATCTTCTGTACACCTAAACGCTTTTAGGAGCGGAAGGGCTTCTTGCTATCAGTGAATGGAGCTTGGTACAGACCTTTTCTTCTTGCTATCACCACTCCTCTCTTGGTCCGGAATCCTTTCTTCTTCCTATCACCGCACCTCTCTTGGTCCGGGCCTCTTTATTCTTACTATCTCCACTCCTCTCTTGATCCGAGTCTCTTTCTTCTTCCTATCACCACACCTCTCTTGGTCCGGGTCTCTTTCTTCTTCCTATCTCCACTCCTCTCTTGGTCCGGGCCTCTTTATTCTTGCTTCCACCGCACCTCTCTTGGTCCCCGCCTCTTTCTTCTTCCTATCACCGCACCTCTCAGTAGAGTCCATATAATTGTGTAAAAGTAAAAATAAAAAAAGGCCAATGGCCCATCCCTCGTGATACACTATTTTCGCCAAGAAAATCATCAACAGGAGGAATGGGACATGACCCAATTTAATTTTAACGTAGATATGGATGTAATTAAAGAGGAATTAATAGGCTCAAATTTAAATGCGACGATTAAATCTTCGATTATTCTGATTCTCAATCAAATGATGGAACAGGAGCGCGATGAGTATCTGAAATCCAGCTCTTATGAACGCACTGAAGATCGGGTTGATTATCGTAATGGGTACTATAAGAGAGATTATATGCTTTCAATTGGGAAGATCACTCTTAAGGTGCCTCGTTCGCGTAATGGAAAGTTCTCTCCGTCTCTTTTTGAGCGCTATCAACGAACAGATCAAGCACTTATAGCAACGATGGTTGAAATGGTTGTCCAAGGGGTTTCAACACGCAAAGTGACTCAAGCGGTCGTGAAACTGTGCGGAGAAAATGTGTCTAAATCCTTTGTATCAAGTCTAACAGAAAGGTTAGATCCTTTCGTCAAAGAGTGGTCGAGTCGATCTTTAGTTGGAAAAGAATATCCTTATATCTATACTGATGCGCTTTATATTAAGGTACGCGAGTACCAAAAAGTCGTGTCCAAAGCAGTCTACATCGCTGTGGGCGTGAATGAAGATCACAAAAGAGAAATCATTGGTTTTCATATTACACATGATGAAACGAAAGCTGGATGGGAATCTTTCTTCGAAAGTCTTCAATCGCGTGGGCTTTTGTCTCCAAAACTCGTGATATCAGATGCCCACAAAGGCTTAAAAGCAGCGATCCACGAAGCATTTACAGGCTCAAGTTGGCAGCGGTGCACCGTTCATTTTAAACGAAATATTTTTAGTGCCCTTCCAAAAAAAGAAACGGAAACGTTTCGCTCATTGGTTAAAGATATCTTTACTCGCCAAACTCAAAAAGAAGCACGAGCCCTTTATCAAGAAATCGCATCCAATTACGAAGGACAGAAGAAGTATGAGAACGCGTTAAATAAACTTGAAGAAGGACTTGAAGATGCCATTCAATATATGAGTGAGCAGAAATCATATCATCCGTTACTGCGGAGCACAAACAACCTAGAGCGGTTGAATTCAGAGGTTCGCCGTAGAGAAGGAGTCATACGTATTTTCCCTAATCAACAATCTGCGTTCCGTTTGATTGGAGCGGTTCTGAAGGATTACGACGAATTGAAGTTGTGTAAGAGAAAGTATTTGCCTGAAACGTAAAATGAAATAGAGGAGCCGACGGCTCCTCTACCCTAAACTGATAATGAAAACAAATTATTCATTAAGATCAAGACTTGAAAATAGTGACGAGATATTTTACACATAAATTAGGACTTGACCCACCTCTCTTGGTCCCCGCCTCTTTCTTCTTCCTATCACCGCACCTCTCTTGGTCCCCGCCTCTTTCTTCTTCCTATCACCGCACCTCTCTTGGTCCGGGCCTCTTTCTTCCTGGTCCCCACTCTCAGAGGAGGAATAAAGCATCTTTTTGTCGAATCTTTAAGGTACAATGTTTACAATGAAATGAGCTGATTCTATGCACTTACGTCATAAAAACCTCTTTACTCAATTGCAGACTTATAGACAAGAAGTCATTCACTTCCTTGAGGATGTGACAGAAGAAACTGCTGAGATTATACCTGTCGGCTTCAATAACAATATCCGCTGGAATCTTGGTCATATCTACTTAGATCAGTACTTATGGATTGAAACTCTAATTAAAGAGAAAACAGAAGTTCCTGAAATTTTTCACTCTTGGTTTGGATTTGGTACATCTCCTGCTGATTTTCAAGAGAGTACGCCATCCTTAGTGGAACTTAGATCCTTATTAACAGAGCAACCTAAACGAATTCGCGAAACCTATAGTCATCGATTAGAAGAAATCTCCCCCCCAACAGAGATGGGCATGCAAACGATTGAGCAGGTACTAATCCGCACCATCTTTCATGAAGGCATGCATCTGCAAGCAATGATAAATCTAAAAAACATCTACATGAAGAGGTTCAATAATGGAAAACAGAAGCATAACAAGGAAAAATCCTAAAAGTGTACCAGCACCGTAGGAAATTACACACACATTACGAAGATTCCAAGAAACTCAGAACTCTATGTTTGCTCAGGACAAATCGGGGTGGACTCACAGGGGAATATTCCACAACATTTAAACATTCAAGTTACTAATACCTTCTCAAATATTAAATCTGTGCTGCATTCAGAAGCACTTTCTGCTGAACATATTATTAAGGTCAATGTCTGGGCAACAGAGCAAATCGAATGGGATCATTTCTACGCTGAATGGAATGACTTATTTAGTACTGACTATCCAGCTATGACGATTGGTTATCTAACCGCACTTGGCTTACCTGAGATAAAAATCGAGATTGAAATCTGGGCAGCCAAGCCTTAATTTTTTCCTTTCTCTGCATCCGTTCCCATTCAATTAGTTAATTCGTCTTTTTAATAAATAGTCATTTCCCAAAGCTCAAGATCATTCAGCACCAAATCATACGGATCTTTGATTTCATTCCAGTGTACGCTTTTCCTATTAGATAATGGCAGATGCTCCTGTCCATTAAGACTTGTAAAATATTCAATCCTACCGCTAGCGTGAATTGCTTCTTCTAAGTAAGAGTACAAAAGTTTCATGCACTTATCTTCGAAGGGTATGGTGCTCTTATGACGTTTTCGATGCAGCTCGTGAGCTAGAGGAATATAATTAGAAGCGACCGA
This sequence comes from Alkalicoccobacillus plakortidis, assembly GCF_023703085.1. Classification (NCBI taxonomy): domain Bacteria; kingdom Bacillati; phylum Bacillota; class Bacilli; order Caryophanales; family Bacillaceae; genus Shouchella; species Shouchella oshimensis. The sequence continues at coordinate 14,183 of NZ_JAMQJY010000005.1, forward strand.
GACCTGATGTTTGAATGAAAAATGCGGACTATACGAGAACCTTGTCTTCCGTTCGTCATCGTAGTTATTTTCAAAATAAAGAGAGGTAAAGTCAAGTTCACTCTCGTATACGTTCGGCTTATCAGCAGAGATTGGCTTATCCCCAAATGAACCAACCGGCAATTTCATGGGTGAGGCGATATATACATATTGGGTCACAAATGAGACTCTCCATTCTTTTTACTAATCTACAATCAATGATGAAACTAAAAAGGCGCTGAAAATAAGTATAGGTATGATAATAATGAGAGAAACCATATTGGACATAAATGAAATAGGAATAAAAGCATTGTAGAAATACTGTGTACCTTTAAATAAGACAAAAAAGACTACAAAGAAAACCATCAATTTAGCAAGGTTTCTTGTCATTTATGCCTCCTCTATATTCAGTAATCGATACGGAATATGGTTTATAAAGTGCCGTACATTTATATCAAAATACCGCTCAATCTCTCTTTTTAAATCTGTCTCTAATAATGTGAGCTGTTCTACAATATAATCTAATTCAAAGACGTTATAAAGCTCTTGCTTCGTCCAGATGGATGTAAGTCTGGCTTTATCACCAAATGGAAGCAATGAAATAATCGCGCCTTCTCTTTCGTCGTGTTCGATCGTATAGTAACGAAATTCTTGAATACGTTTATACTTTCTGTTTATCCGCAACCATTCAAGTAAGCTTTTATAAAATTCCAGTATCACAAATCCTTCTATTTCTACATAAAGGTCTTCATTAATCCATATAGAAAATGTTGCTTCGGCATTTAAAATGGCTTGGAACGTCTTTTCGTTTTCGATAAGAAATCACATCTGGAGCACTGGTGAAAACATAGGTAAATGTTACGTTCATCTTTTTCTCCCTTACATTTGCAGGAATATTTAGTCAGAACCTAGAAATTTAAAGTATATATAAGCTTGGAGGAGATATCATGCACCATGTATCGTTTGAACCACCTACAGATCACTATGATGAATCGATTGAGGACATAGATGAACAGATTTGTCAGCTAGTCGATGAGCGAAAACAACGCTCAAATAACAATCCTGGCTTCCCACCTCATAAACTGATTTCTTCTTGGGCGAAGACGTACCATTTCTATGAGGATTTCCTGAATAGTTTATTCTCTACAATGATATTTGAAGATCAACACAAACCGGTTGTCGAGCCAAAAGGTTTTATTAAAAACATTCCTATTCTAAAAGCACATGAAGAGAAGGACGTCTTTTATTCTATAACGATGCTGCGGCAATACAAAAATGCGAGTGTCTTATATCTCAATACAGATAAACAAATACCAGTGGAGATGTTGCATCATCACGAATTACATGACGATCATATTTTAGAGCTTTTTATCGAAGGTGGTGAACAAACCTATGACTGTCAATGGCGAGGCGGCGGTTCAGGTGATCACATGAGTACAACGTATGTGATCTCTCCTCCACTACCTGATGAGGGCACTGGTTTAAAACTCATTTTCAAAGAATTTAAGAGTTTCTTTAAGGAACATCCCACTGGATTTGAATTTGTCATTGAGTATGGCAAGACAAAGGATGCGTCTTCATGACTCAATCAAAAAAAGATGTCGTTTTCTCGCTTGAATTATTGTTTTTTCTAATCCTTGGATTTATCCTCACGTACAATTTTATGGGACCCTTTTATGCAGCGTTTGATATTTCTTTTATGGGTAACATTTGGGTGAATTGGTTTGGTTTATCTTACGTTTTATTTGTGCTTTATTCGTTGCTTTCAGGACTAATTATAAGTAAGCTTCGTACTTTCTATAAAAATCGATTAACTTCCAAGATCTTTTGGATCTTATCAATAGGTTCAATCTATATTCTTGTTGCTCCGTTTATTAATGGAGAGAATCCGTTTTAAAATTTAGAACTGCACACTAAATCCATTAAAGCGGTGAATACCGGTTCCAAACGTTAACAGGTTCTGCTCTCTTAAATACATAACGGCTTTTTTGACTTCTTCTAATATAGTTGGTGGAAGTCCTACTGTATTATGAGCGCCATATACCATACTGACACCTTCTAGTGAGGCCACCTTTTCGAGAGAGTTCGCTAGATCTGCAGGATTTGTTGAGGGATAATGGGCATAAACCGGTGTATCATCATACAACAAATCTCCCCTCTCTCCTGATCAAAAAAAGCAAGATGGCCAGGAGAGTGCCCCGGGGTATGAAGAACCATTAACGCACGATTGCCAAAATCAACAACATCTCCATCATCTAATAAACCAGTGGGCTCTCCTTGAAAAGGCTTGTAGGTAGCGGGATCAAACGAGTCCGGTGTTGGGATCGTTATATCTCGCCCCATATCCTTTCTGATTTGCTCAATCGGCAGTCCCTGTATGCCATTCACTAGCCAATCCTTATCCGCATCATGTACATAGAGGTGATCAAACTTATTATGACTACCAATATGATCGGCGTGAACATGTGTCGTTACAACGTCTATAGGAAGAGCGGTCAGCTGTGAAGTGACCCTCGATATATCATCAATGCCTAAACCCGTATCAATTAAAATAGCCTTAGTCTCTCCAATTAAGAGAAACGAGTGAACCTTCTCCCAATGACCATACTCGCTAATTGCATACGTTGTGCGATCAATCTCTTGAACTGTAAACCATGGATCTTTTAACATGTGAGTCTCCTTTTAGGTCTTATAGAATATACAGCCGTTCTTTTATTTTAGCTTTATAACGTTCTAATTTCTTGATTTTCTTAAAGGTCAAAAGTGAACAAAAAGTAATAAGCAATAAAAAATCTTCGTACTCTTCACGGTTATCATTTAAAATACGTTCTACCATTTAGACATTCTCCTCTTATCTTAGAATGTGAATGCTCATGTATATAGTATTCAGTATTCTCCGTATAAATCCTGCAAAAACATAAAATCCAATTAAGGAGTACGCAGATGAAAATTTCTAGAAACCCTAAAGCAATACACGAACCTGTCGCCCCCTACGTTCATCAAATAGAAGTAACAGGTCCCAACAGGTGGTTAACTTTATCTGGACAATTAGGCATGGATGTTCACAATGACATACCTGAAGATCCAATTGAACAGTTAGAATTAGCATTAGACAATATTAAACAAAACCTTGAAGAAGCAGATATGGATATTAAGGACATTACGAAGCTGGTCTTTTATTTAGTAGGAGAATTTGATACAGATAAAAGAAGGAAGGTCACGAAGGATTTTCTTGGTGAACATCTGCCTTGTACAACGTTGATTTATGTTGTAGCTTTAGCTGCTCCTTCATTTAAAGTTGAGGTTGATGCTTGGGCGTGCAAGGAGATAGAAACTTAATAAAGCATAGAGAAGGGGACGTTCTTTTGTAGAGTAGAACGTCCCTTATTTCTCCTTAATCAAATATGATTTCCTGTTGGAATTTGCTGGCGAGGTTGAATAATCCTGGCCCAATGAATCCCTCACTATGATCATCTTCAGAGAAAATGTAATACCATTCTCCTTGTTTCTGAACTAATTCAAAAGACCTTGTAATATTAATAGATGGTTCATAATGATGGAATGAGATTTGGCCTGTTCCATCTATGAATTCCCGATCGAAACCATACCCATCTATCAAGGTTAACTTCGCATCTTCTAATGAAATGTTCGGGTCAAGTTTACCAAATGAGTAATAGCGGTTTTCTTTGGTACTTTCATCTGAAAACCTCCACTCTGTAAAACCTGTTCGCTCTATTTTTTCAAGTGTAGCTCCCTCTCTAATATAACTAGTGAATCCAAGCTCATGTTCATACAGCTGGAATTCTACAAACTCCCATTGGAATCCTCCCATAACCATGGTTCGAGTAATAGGTCTTCCATGCTTTTTATCATAAGCTCCTAACGAGATTTCATAATCACTTTCTGGAATAATTGAACTTAAGGTGTAATAAGTAGCGGAAAGTTTTTTTGGTTGACTTACCGGTACATCTGAAAATAAAATGAGCTTCTTATCAAAAAGGGTCGCCTCTACATAATCGTACAAACGTCCTTTTCGGTCATTTTTCATGGTGAAAAATGTTGTATCTTCATCTAGTTCAATTGCAAATCGATCTTTAAAATTTTCCATAAATGATCCGTCAGTAACAGGATATTTCTCTTTATAGCTTGCGAGTTGTTCAATTGGAACCTGTGTCGCCTCGGTATAACGATAATTTGAAAGAAGTTCTGTTTTGGCTCGCTCTATTTCATCTGCTGGTGCTTCTTTATCAAACAAAAGAATGGTTTGATGAAGCCCATTAGGTCCTTCAATGGTTGCCTTACTACCCTGTTCAAACTCAGAATTATAACTTGTAACGTACCAATCAGATAGAGCCATAACTGAAAATTCCCCATCATGGATGGATTCACTTTCACCTCCTGAACCTAAATCGAACGGTTCTCTAACCAAAACTTGAGAAAGTACATCCTCATCTTCTTTTATTTGAGTGAGATCAATCTTATGTTCTACGATCTCTTCTCTTTCCGATTCTTTCTGTTCAACTGGTTCCTCGGCTTGGGTTGTCTTGATTTTCATTATCTATGGCTTGGAATAAATGTAAAAGCTAACAAACCCATCAATACCGCAGCACCAATTCCAGCTACATACGTCATTTTATTTTTGGGCTTTGGTTTCTCCATATCATGCATACCTTGCTTAAAAGAGTTAAGGCTTTTTGTATAGGCACTATGAGGTAATATTATGTATTTCTTATCGTTTGAATGATTATCCATTCCAGGCTACCCCCTCATCAAGCTGCATCTTCAACATCTTTTTTGCTCGTTTTTGGGTAGATTTCACTGACATCACCGAAACTCCTATAATTCTCGCTGTATCAATCAGTGAAAAACCTTCAATATAACGTAGATGTAAGATCCTTCGATACTTCAAAGGTAATCTCTCTATTGAATGTTGAAGGTCTGTGAGGATCTCACCCCGTTCAAATCCTCCATTATGTTCTATTAATTCCTCTTGCAGTGGAATCGTTTTTAGTTGATTCTCCTGTTTCCTGTAGTAGTCAATAATCGCATTTCGTGCAATGACATAGATCCATGTTTTAAACGAAGATCGTTGTTTAAATTGATATAGTTTCGTTGACACTTTATAAAATACTTCCTGGAGAATCTCTTCAGCATCATTATAATTCTTCGTTTCCGTATAAATATAATGATAGATTTGACGCGCATATCGTTTATGTAATGCCTCTAAAGCGAGCTCATCGCCCTCGAGTATTCTATGTATTAATTCCTTATCATCCAAGCCTTCACTCCCCCTCCACCTATATAGACGGATCAATCCATCTAAAAGTGGCACGAATTTTAAATAATTCTAAGAAATTGTAAGTTATAAGCTATTTAGCAAGAAAAATATTGAAAGTACCAAGGTGGATGGGGGTTCTAACAAGAGGTAGGAGTAGCCATCAAGAGAGGAGCGTGATTCATCAAGAGCAATTCAATATCAAGCAAGACCGACCTAACTACTCTAAGAGGAACTCACTCTTTAGCAAGCTCCACCTTCTCTCTCCAAGAGCAACGCTCTCTTTAACAAGCTCCATCTCCTCTCTCCAAGAGGGACGATCTCTTTACCAAGACCGACCTCCTCTCTCCAAGAGCAACGCTCTCCTCTCCAAGCTCCACCTTCTCTCTCTAAGAAGAGCGCTCTCTTTAACAAGCTCCACCTCCTCTCTCCAAGAGCAACGCTCTCTTTACCAAGACCGACCTCCTCTCTCCAAGAAGAACGCTCTCTTCATCAAGCTCCATCTCCTCTCTCCAAGTGGAACGCTCTCTTTACCAAGACCACCCTCCTCACACCAAGAAGAACGCCCCTTCCAAAGCACTTCCACAACAAAAACAGACGGAACGGACAACTAAAATTGTCTGTTTCGCCTGTTTGGAACTTCGTATTTATTCTATTTCCGCCAGAACGCTGTATATTCAGCCTTGTCCTGAATGTTAAAGTCGATCAACTTCGCTAGTAATAAGAAGTCGGTCGGTTTTTTCCACTTCATTCGTATTAACTGCGCAGTGTGCTCATAACCTGCCGCCACAATGTCGGTAGAGAAACGATCAATGACAACTTTTTCAGGTGCTACAGCCAAGTGCTGTTTGGCCACGCTAAAACCAATAATAAATGTGTCATGGTCGGTAAACATCGGCTGATTCCATGCAATCTTTGGCACTAGATTTGGATAGGTCTCTGATACCCATGCTAAAACCTCTTCTGTTCTGGCTCTATGTTCTGGGTTATCAATACCCGCTAAAAAATCTGAGAATACTTCCATTGTGTGTTACCTCCTTATTTCCGCTTTTTATACGATTGTATCATTTAAGACTTCAGTTCTACATGTCTTTAAACTGATCTAAATGGTTAAACAAGATATCTTTCAAGCGAGACTTATTTTCAGTATCCTCTAACCAGATTTCTACTGAAACACGAAATGCTGCCATATGTATGGCAACTAAAAAGCGGACGCGATCTCGATTGGCACCTTTAATGTGAGAGCATAGTTCCTCACATATTAATGGCTCTGGTTCTAATAGTTTGTACAGAAATAAGGATGAGATAGATTCCGTTTGTTTTGAGATATGATAGCGAGTTAAAAGATTCTGTCTTTGTTGCTCATACTTCTGCGAAAGAAGAGAAAAGATGGATCGGAGTGCTTGTTGAACAGAAGCGTTTGAATCCATTTGTTCCATTCTTTCTTTTTGTGTTGTTTGGGTAAAACCTGTGAGTACTTCTTCTTTAGACGTGAAATATCGAAAAAAGGTTCGGGAGGACATCATGACTTCATCTGTAATGTCTTTAATAGATGTTTGTTCATACCCTTTTTCTAAAAATAGCCGAAGTGCAGCTTCTTCAATATCAGTTTGAGCCTTACGCTTCTTAGTCTCTCTTAGACTGCGATTACTTATATCATGATCTTCATTCATTTTTACATCTTTCCTCCGTTGACATTTGTCACTCTGTGACACTATAATTTTTCTATACTTTCCGTTTATCATTGGAACATTTGAACGTGCAAAGTAGCTTAAGATAACTCTATCACATCTATTCGACACTGGTCTTCTGAAAAATGACCTAGTTCTCCAAACAGAGAGGGTGAAGGAAAGTGAGCAGTACAGAAGAAGTACAAGAAAAAGTCTTAGGCTTTCTAAGCGGACAAAGTAGCGAGAATCCTTTTTCTTTGTTTGCACAACTTAGAGAAATGGGTCCGGTTATCTCGATACCAAATCCAATGGGAGATTCAGATAAGAATTCATGGATGGTAACGAAAATGGATGTTGCCACTCAAGTCTTAAAGAACCCGAAATTATTTACAGTCGATCCATCATCAATTGAACATGGAAGTGACTTCAGAGGAAAAATAGTAGAAGATTCCGATGCTTCTCCTGATACCTTTTTCACTGGAAAATCGATGCTCTTTATTGATGGTATCGATCACAAACGATTAAGGCTGTTAGTATCTAAAGCTTTTACCCCTAAATATATGGAAGGCTTACGTCCTCGCATTCAGGAAATTGCAGATGAACTCATTAATCAAGTTCAATCTAATGGTGAAATGGACCTTGTGAAGGATTACGCGTATCCTTTACCAATAAATGTTATATCCGAGATGCTTGGTGTTCCCCCAGAGGATCGAGCGAACCTCCAGATTTGGTCCTCTGCTATTGCTAAAGGTTTAGGCTTGGGGAAAACAAGATCCTACTGTTCAAATACATTTAAAGGAGTTTGGCGAATATACCAAGGAACTTGTTGCTAAAAAACGAACAAATCCTAAAGATGACTTAATTAGCCAACTCATTGCGATTGAAGAAGAAGGCGAACGTCTAGATGAGAGTGAATTAATTTCTATGATCACATTGCTTATATTTGCCGGCCACGAGACTACGTCTAATCTAATTGCCACAGGTAGTATGATGTTATTTGATCACCCAGAGCAATTAGACCAACTAAAAGCAAATTTGCATCTAGTTCCTACAGCCGTAGAGGAATTATTACGTTTTAATGGCCCCTCTACTAGTGTTGGACCCCGATTTGCTAAAGAAGATCTAGAATTAGCTGGTCAATCGATCAAAAAAGGAGATATGCTTCTTGTGATGGTTAAGTCGGCAAATCGTGATGAAGAGAAATTTTCTAATTCAGATGAATTAGATATTACTCGCGATGTTCACCGCCACCTGGCATTTGGTTTTGGTATGCATATGTGTCTTGGCGCGCCCCTTGCTCGTGTAGAGGGAGACATCGCTTTTACAACACTACTCAATAGATTACCTAACTTACGCCTTAGTATTCCTCCTGAAGAAGTGAATTGGCAATTCTCACTTTCCTCACAGGGATTAGAATCTCTACCTGTTTCATTTTAAATTGAATTTAATTGGAGGTCCTTAGTATGCAATTAGAGAATAAAGTAGCCATCGTAACAGGAGCCGCATCAGGAATGGGAAGGGCTATCGCCGAATTGTACGCGAAAGAAGGGGCCAAGGTTGTTGCCGCTGATATCAATCAAGCAGGTGTTGAGGAAACGGTTCATACAATTAAAGAGTCAGGTGGACAAGCAACCGCCATACGAGTGGATCTTGCGAAACGTGAAGAAGCAGAATCAATGATTGATTTAGCTGTAGAGACCTATGGAACTCTAGACATTCTAGTGAACAATGCTGGTATTATGGATGCTTTTGAACCAGTCGGTGATATAACAGATGAGAAATGGGATTTACTTTTTGATATTAATACCAAAAGTGTTATGTATACAATGCGTAAATCCATTCCCATTTTCTTAGAGAAGAAACAGGGTATTATTGTAAATGTTGCATCTACTGGCGGTATCAGTGGAGCGCATGCCGGAGCTGCTTATGGAGCATCTAAACACGCTGTAGTGGGTCTAACCAAAAATACTGGATACATGTATGCGAATGAAGGCATTCGTTGTAACGCCATTGCTCCAGGTGGTGTGGCAACAAACATTACATCAAGCCTAAAACAGCCTAATTCGTTCGGTTTGGAACGCATTAAAAAGACGACATCTGTGATGCCACGTGTAGGAACAGCTGAAGAAATCGCAAAGGTTGCGCTATTTCTTGCTTCAGAGCAATCAAGCTTTGTAAATGGAACAGTACTTGCTGCTGATGCTGGCTGGACTGGTGCATTTTAACTTTTCATAAACGAACTGAGACATTTAAACTGTCCAGTTCGTTTTTTTCATGATTATCACGCCAGTGGCAGGTCTTTATGAGTTTCTGTCATCTGGTCATGCATTTCGACTACTGCTTTGACCAGGGGATGAGTTTGGTCATTCCCAAAGGACTGATGTCGCTTGGGAGTAGAATCGACAGAATAAGTTGAGGATGAGGCTAACACAACAAGGAATCCAAAAAATAAAAAGCCTCTCCTTAAGGAGAAAGCTTAATAGAATAACTCTCAACTATCCCTTCGATATTTCCAGTAGTTTAAGATTACTATTTACAAGATCATGAAGTGTATATTGATTCATTGATTCTAAAAAGGCTGACAATGCTTCTTCTACGTACTCTGTTAATGAGCAGGGGTTATGAAATTGCGCATTAACTTTTACTTCAACAAGGGAGATTAATTCAAGGTTTTCTAATTCTTTAATTAAACTGCCTAGTCGAATGCTAGTTGGCTCTACGTTGAGTTTATACCCACCATTTCTACCTCTAATAGAATGTAAATAGCCAAGTTCATTAAGATTCCAAAAAATTTTTTTCAAGTGATTTATAGGCATTTCATAAAAGGTTGAAACTTCTTCAACTGTAACCAACTTATCTTTAGGTGCAGCGTTTATATACATAAGTGTTCTTAGTGCATATTCTGTGTAATTGGTTAGCCTCATTTATCAAACCCCCACTTAAATAGTCTCAGTTTCCTACTAAATCATCCAATTGGATATGCATAAATGACATAACGTTCTGGAGCATTATTAATATATTCAAACGGATAGCAAGTTGTAATAACCAAGATTTCTTCATCCATCTCTCTAATAACAGTTCGATCATCCTCTGACACTATATCTGTATGCCGCATTTCATATCTAAAGGAACCATAGGGCATGTGTAGAGTAAATGTATCTCCTATTTCTAACTGCCCGAAGTCTCGAAAGACTGTATCCCTATGACCTGAAAGCAGAATCTGGTTTTCTCCTCCTGGCAATGAAGATTGTGGTAAATGTCCAACTCCTTTAGCTAGATCATCTGGACTTGTCCCTTCCACAACTGGCACACTCCTATCCAGTGCATCAATATCTAGTATTGCAAATGCCTCTTCTTCCTGAACAGTAAAAGATTCATATGAATCTATTGTTTGCTCAGAGGTAGAGGAATCCAATGAATCATGCGAACTTGTTTGAATATCTCCATTTCTGCTTTTCGTTGTAGTTGGCTTATCCCTTTCAATAAGTTGTAAGGCTTGTGCCATAGCATCATTTTGCAAGGAATTATTTTGATAGGTTTCATAGCCAAACCATGACAAAAGGATAACTCCAATAATGATTAAGATATTACTAGCCCATTTCATCGTTCATCACCTTCATTTCTAAGACTCCACCCCTGTCAAAAACTTGTAATATGCACAGTAGCCAGATAAGTAATGCTCTGAATCATCTATGCGGGATCGAAAGGAGTGATGTCGAATAAAAAAGCTACCTAGTATACGTTTCGGGTTTTTAAAATACATGGCAGTTTCGGGATAAAAGAAACCGTTCCGTTGATAATCTGCTCGTTTATGAATGGTTTGCTCTATCCTTTCTTGGATACCATCAGTAAGTAAGTCGCTAAAACCCTTTACCTCCATACGTTTTGTCATATTCCAGCCCGCCAACGTAAGCTCCAGGAAGGTTGGGTATGTTGTATGACGCTGATAGATAAATGAGAGTTTATTACTCACATTTTTTAATCCAAAAATAAAATATTCACGCTTTGGCCGATATTTTGTCAGTTCATTTGTACAATAACTCAACCAATGATCATGGTGGCGCCAATGGTTTTTTTCAATAAAATAGGAAAATGCTTTTTCCACAGATGTGATCCATTTCTCATCCGAATTGACTGCATAAAGTCGCATGAGAGCAAATGCAGCTTCCCCGTCATAATAAACAATACGAAAACGTTCTTTTAACTCAAGTGAATGGGTGTATAGTACATGATCAAACCTTCCCGTATGATCTTGCATTTGCAGTATTCCATCTCCAAGCATCATGGCAAACGGTAAATACGTTTTGTCATCGAAAACCTCTTGATATTTTGTTAATGCTAAGATAGCTGCTGCATTTGCACCAAGTTTGATCTCTTCTTTTTCAGGTGTTTCTCCATCTATTAAGTAAGCCAACTCTTGACCATTTTTATAATAGGTCCGGCTGCCTTTATCTTTTAAATATGATAATCCTCTTTGGATTGCTTTTTTTAGATCCTCATTCGGAAATAGCTCATAAGCTTCAGCCATAGCGTAAAGCGTGCTTGCGTGTCTAAGTATGTTATAGAAATGTATCTCCTTATCAAAACAAGAAAAATACCCATAGATGAACTTACCGTTATGTTGCACTTGATCAGCTAAAAAGGTAGAACTCTTAGTAATTAGTTCCTTGACTTGCTTTTGATCGAGTTCTTCGTTTCTTCGCCCGTTATCCAGATCTGTTTGTTTTAGAGTAACTAGCTTACCCTTCTCATCATAAAAAAAGGAACGAGTGTTGAATATCCTAACCTCTTTCACTCTGTTTAGAAAAGTTACTTTGGATAAAAATGGTCTATGTTTTTTTATATAATGCTGCATATTTCTTTGTTGTATGAATCCTCTTTTCTTCTGAGAATCCACTTGAATAATGGCATTTCCATTTAATTCTTGTTCTAAAAATGAAAATTGATAGTGTTCATCAAACGAAACTCCTTTACGAAAGTAGTTCTTTTTTGTGCTTGATATTAGTTGAATAAATTCTTCAATTGTAAGTATCTCTTCCTTTTCAACAACATCAATTTTGATCCACTCATAGTTCCTATTTGACTTATCAGCATGTTTCATAGCATTCTTTTTAGCTTGTTTCCAAGCTTCTTTAAAAGAGGGTTGATAGACATTTAAGACATCTGCTCTTTCATTTTGACAGCCCATTGAAAGAAACAAGATCACTTTCTTGGATTTATTTACTGTTTGAAAATAAGAAAGTTGTTCAAATGTTAAATAAAACTTGTCTAGTTTTTCTTCAATATTGGTACTTGGTTTTACCATTTGAGCAGATCTCATTTATTTTTCCTCCTTTTTGGTTTAAAAATGAAGGAGGGAGATTAACTCCCCCCATATATTTATTATTCTTTTCTTCTACCAAATAATCTTGCTGCGAATCCGCTTAACATTGCGAATAATCCAGCTGCCCCGTATGCCCAAACATGTGTAGCAGTTTTAGGAAGCTTTTCCCCTTCTTTGTCAGCATCGGAGTCGGCATCCGCATCGGCATCGGCATCGGCGTCAGCATCGGCATCCGCATCAGCGTCGGCATCCGCATCAGCATCGGCGTCCGCATCGGCATCCGCATCCGCATCCGCATCAGCGTCGGCATCCGCATCAGCATCAGCATCGGCATCGGCGTCAGCATCAGCGTCGGCATCGGCATCGGCGTCAGCATCGGCGTCCGCATCGGCATCGGCGTCAGCATCAGCGTCGGCATCAGCGTCGGCATCCGCATCGGCATCCGCATCGGCATCGGCGTCAGCATCTCCTTCTTCAACAGGGAGAACTCTAACAAATGATGATTCACTTTGTTGATCATTTTCATCTATTTGATAAAACTCAATGATTGTCCCCGCAGGAAGTGATTCTTCCAATTCGATTGTAAAGACACCATTATTATCAATGATTATTTCATCAAAAATTCTTATACTAGTTACTTCACTTGATCCAATAATTTCTCCATTAACTAATACAAATACTGTTGATCCTACTAAGCCTTCACCAGTTAGAATTAATTCATCTTCATATACAACAGTACTTACAGGAGAATCAGGAAAAACCCCTTCATCTGGCGAATCTCCATCGCCATCCGCATCGGCGTCAGCATCCGCATCAGCATCCGCATCGGCATCGGCATCGGCATCGGCATCGGCGTCAGCATCCGCATCCGCATCAGCATCAGCATCGGCGTCAGCATCAGCATCGGCGTCGGCGTCGGCATCAGCATCGGCGTCGGCGTCGGCATCCGCATCGGCGTCAGCGTCAGCATCCGCATCCGCATCAGCATCAGCATCCGCATCGGCGTCAGCATCAGCATCGGCGTCAGCATCCGCATCGGCATCGGCGTCGGCATCCGCATCGGCGTCAGCATCCGCATCGGCATCAGCATCAGCATCAGCGTCGGCGTCGGCATCAGCATCGGCGTCAGCGTCAGCATCCGCATCCGCATCGGCATCCGCATCAGCATCGGCATCGGCGTCAGCATCCGCATCGGCGTCAGCATCCGCATCGGCATCGGCGTCGGCATCCGCATCGGCGTCAGCATCCGCATCGGCATCAGCATCAGCATCAGCGTCGGCGTCGGCATCCGCATCGGCGTCAGCGTCAGCATCCGCATCCGCATCGGCATCCGCATCCGCATCGGCATCGGCGTCCGCATCCGCATCCGCATCAGCATCGGCATCAGCATCAGCATCAGCATCAGCATCAGCATCGGCGTCGGCATCCGCATCAGCATCCGCATCGGCGTCAGCATCAGCATCGGCATCCGCATCGGCGTCGGCGTCGGCATCAGCGTCCGCATCGGCGTCCGCATCCGCATCCGCATCCGCGTCAGCGTCCGCATCGGCGTCAGCATCCGCGTCAGCGTCAGCATCCGCATCAGCATCGGCGTCGGCATCAGCGTCGGCATCCGCATCAGCATCCGCATCGGCGTCCGCATCCGCATCGGCGTCCGCATCAGCATCCGCATCGGCGTCCGCATCCGCATCGGCGTCCGCATCCGCATCCGCGTCACTCTCATCATCAAAAATGAGTGTCGTTTCTGCTCCACCTTCGCGAATTAAATTGAAGATATCTGCATCAATGATCGGTTCATTTATCGCGGCTGCATTAATTGTTGCTTCTGGAACCAGAGGATCACTTATTTCAGTTTGTAAATTAAATTCGGTATTCCCTAACAAATTCGCATCTAATGCATCAGTTAAAACATCACTACTACCATCAGCTATATTATCAAGTAGATCAAACAATGGGTTCGCCACATTTTTCAACGCTTCAATGGCTGTACTGACTCCAGGCACTATTCCACTGTATTCTAACTCATTAACCGCCTCTCTTAATGGATCAAATAAACTTGTGTAAGCATCTCGTACGTATTCGCCCAAGCCTTCACTGAAATCAACTGTAACGGTACTTCCATCTTCTGAAACAACCCCATCTACAGTAACTTCATATGAACCGAGCTCTTGAGCATTTTGAATCGATTCGAACGCGGTGTTGAGTGGATCTAAATCGATTATATTATTAATGTTAGGTATATTTGTTAATGTATTAATAGCTCCGCCCACAGTATTAACCAATGTTGAGATACCAGGAACATCACCTGGGGTAATAGCGGTTAGCTGAGCCTGGACTGTCACAGTCGGCTGCCCAATCACTGTTCCTTGCAATTCTTCTGGTAATGTGAAGACAACAACTTTGTCATCTAACAATCCCACTTCAGCAACTCCATTACCTTCAAGAGTTAAATCGATGTCATAATTCCCGGCTTCATTCTTTTCTTGTTGTTCTCCCGTATTTGAACGTAAGGTAGCATTCTGTAAGATTGAAATGTTGGCAATTGATTGTGTACTAACCTCTGACGCTAAGGCTACTGAAGGATTTGTTAATGGATTCAGTACATTCACCGTTGGTAAAGCCATATTGGCTGATGATAGAACAATTGTTGAAGCTGTAATAATAGCTGCTGTCTTCTTCGCTGTCATTCGACGTTGATTATTCATCTTCTTTTTATAATCAAATTTTCTGTTTCTCATTGAGATCCTCCTTATTATTCCTTTTTTTGTTCCAAGGTTACCTATCTAATCTTTTGCCCCCTTCTGTTTAAAATCCTCATTGTAAAATATAGAGGTTTGTCCAAAAACAGAATAACAAGTCGAATAAGATCAAAAAATAGGTACTTCACATGAAACTTTTTAAATTATAAGAATAATCTCGCCGAGCACAACTTTCGTAATGTTTTTAACGTAACTGTAACCATTGATATGTTCATGTTTTTTTAATGGTATATATTATAAAAGACTACATTTCACAAAACAAACCAATCACATTGGGAAAATGTGTTTCTGCGATCTAACTCATAATTAATTCATTTAAAAACAGAACGAAGATGGTTCTATACTTTGACTCATTTCCAACTTTCATAAGATTTATATCCTATCAAGAGAAATAAATTAGGTTTAACTAAAGGATTGTACGATCTAGTGTATTTTTGTTTGATATAAGCGAATAAGTACATAAAAAAAATCCACCGTTTTTCCTGGTGGAATAAGAGGATTACCTGGAGATGAATTAGCATTACATATTAGGGTAGATATTTAGCCTTAAGAAGACGATTAAAACTTATTTTATGGCTCTTGTCTAAATCACTTTAAAAACAACTAGTAGGGCTACCAGTAAAAAGAGGCGTGCAGATAGTTCAATGAAAAAGAGGGATGACGTATACACTATAGAACTAGTATACTATCAAATACGCATAATTTAGAAAGGACTGACGTTACTTGGGACAAATTAAAATCTATGGTATAAAAGAACGATTAACCCCCATAAAAGAAACGCTCTCCGATGTTATTCATTCTTGTTTAATTGATGCATTCGAATACCCCCATAATAAAAAATTCCACCGTTTTTTCCCGATGGAACAAGAAAATTTTTATTTCGAAAGCAATCGAACAATGGCCTATACCATCATTGAAATTAGTATCTTTGAGGGTAGAAGTGTAGAAGCCAAAAAAAGGTTAATAAATCTGCTTATTGCACGGATAGATAACAAACTGAAAATATCTCCTCAAGACATTGAAATCACGATCTTTGAGACACCAAAACACAACTGGGGCATACGGGGATTACCTGGAGATGAATTAGCATTACATTATAAGGTAAATATTTAGCCAATACTTGTTATGCTACTTTTGTTTTTATCACTTTAAAAACAGTTAGTAAGGCTACTAGTAAAAAGAGGATTGCAGATAGTTCAAAAATAAAATCACTCCACCTGAATTCAAAGAGTGTTACATCCACTACTGACATATCGCATCTCCCTCCTATTCACATTATTACTTATTATTGTATCATATCAAGGGAATGAAGTTTTTAAGTACATCTGTTTCGAACAAAAAACCGCCAAACTAATCAATCGTTTGACGGTCAAATACGTTTAGTTTTTATTCATTCTTGAATGGATAATCGGTGTAGCCTTTTGCCCCTCCAGTGTATAACGTGGTTGGATCAGGTTCATTAAAAGGCCCATTCTCCTCTAATCTTTCAATAAAATCAGGATTAGCAAGTGCCCAAACTCCCACTGATGCAATATCAGCCATGCCATTATCTAAGTCAACCGAAAGTTGATCAAGTGGACGGCCCATTCTATTTACGATGAGTGGTTGAGTCCACAATTGACGAATTTCTTTTAATAATGGTTCATTTCCAAAATGCATAAGATGAAGATAAGCCATACTAAGATTACTTAATTCTCCAATTAAATAACGATAGACTTCATTGCCTGAGTCACCTTCCACTATTCCATTCAGTGTGCCTTCAGGCGAAAACCTAATACCCGTTTTTTCTGCGCCAATTTCCTCAATAACAGCCTTAGTTACTTCAATTGCAAATCTAGCACGATTCTCGACCGTACCTCCATATTCATCCTTTCTATGATTAGCATTTTCACTTAAAAATTGTTGAATTAAGTATCCATTTGCTCCATGAATCTCCACTCCATCAGCACCAGCTTTAATTGCTGCAGCCGCTGCAGAACGAAACTCCTTTACGACTTCTTGAATTTCTTCCTTACTTAATTCTCTAGGTGTTGGTATATCTTTCATACCCTCAGCCGTAAACATCTCTGCTCCAGGCGCAATAGCCGATGGAGCTACGGGTTGGCGGTGATGTGGTGTGTTATCAGGATGAGAAACACGTCCCGCATGCATTAGTTGAATGAAAATGCGGCCACCCTCGTTATGAACTCGGCTCGTTACCTTTTTCCAAGCCATCGATATGAGCTTGTGTATAAATTCCCGGTGTATTTAAATATCCTTGGCCATCATCTGAGGGTTGGGTTCCTTCTGTTATGATTAAGCCAAATGAAGAACGTTGTCCATAATACTCTGCTGCTAACTCTCCAGGTGTACCATCAACCTGCGCTCTACTTCTAGTCATTGGTGCCATAGCTAGTCTGTTTTTTAATAAAATGTTCCCTATTTTAGTTTCTTCATATACTTTTTTCATCGTTATTCTCCTTTTTCTTATACATTTATCCTCTTCTTTTTAAGAAGACACCTCGACCATTTGCTATCACATTTTGAAATAAAGACAACCAAACATTGTGGTTTGGGTTGGGCGATTTCAACTTGCCCATTCTCGCCAGCTGTTGTTCATACAGCCTAGTTCTATCATAGAAGCGGTTTTATCTACCATTTTAATTCCCGTGCGAATCGGTTTAGTCTGAATCGTTTCATACGTACCTTGAAAGATCCTATTTGGTAAATCAGGTAGAAGTGCAAGTGGTTTTGCAATACCAATCATATCGACAGCTCCACTTTCTATCGCTTCTGTCATGCCAACTTCTGTGCGAAACCCTCCGGTTACAACAAGTGGCGTAGGGATTAATTCTTTTGCCTTACTCGCAAATTCTATAAAATAAGCTTCTCGTTTCTTTGTTGATTCTTTGACTTCGGCTACTAGCATCTTGGGATTCTCATAGTTGCCTCCCGATATCTCAATCAGATCGATGCCGATTTCGGACATTCTCTTAAGAACCTCTATCGATTCCTCTTCCGTGAAACCACCACGTTGAAAATCAGCTGAATTTAACTTGATACCAATTGGATATACATCTCCGACTTGCTTTCGTATTTCTTTATACGTTTCAAGTAGAAACCTCATGCGATTTTCTAGGTTTCCACCCCACTTATCTGTTCGCTGATTATAGTGTGGAGACAAGAACTGACTAATTAGATATCCATGTGCTGCATGAATTTGTACTCCAGTAAATCCAGCTTTTTTAGCAACCCTTGCAGCCTCTCCAAAACGAGTAATCAGCTCTTCAATTTCATTATCTAGAAGAGCGCGTGGTTGGTTAAAGAAGGTTCCTAGATCACCTGAAAGTGAAACAGCACTTGGAGCTACAGGTTCCTTTGATAAGGTTTTAGGTGACTGCCCACCTGGATGATTAAGCTGCATCCAAAGATGTGTTCCTCCTTTGGTGCCCGCTTCTGCCCACTTTTTGAGCATGTCTAAATCACGTTCATCCTCCACAACCACGTTCCCGGGTTCTCCCAATGCTTTCCGATCAATCATTACATTTCCTGTCATAACAAGACCGGCCCCGCCCTTAGCCCACGTTTCATATAAGTGAATTAAGGACTTTGACGTATTATGATTTTTTGAAGCCAATGCTTCACTCATTGCTGATTTAAAGAAACGATTCTTAATGGTTGTGCCATTTGAAAGGTGTAGTTCATTAGCTAGAATAGATTGACTCTGTTTCATTGTGTCCCCCCTTTCTAGGAAATTTTTAGAACGTTCATTCTAAAATAAACAAAAATTAAAATCCAAACGATGGATAGATTTGCTTTCTTAACTGAAATTCATACTTCTCGTCTACAATTCCTACTACTTCGTTGCTGTCATAAAGATTCACCATGAAACCAAGCCATTTGTTTTGCTGTATGAAATTTAGGTGTTATCAAACTATAATCTACTTTTTCTTCATTACCAGGACTCATAAATTCCGTCTCTGTTATCGTTGGTGCTAAAATTTTCGCCTTTAACTTTGCTCCAGATTGTTCAAGTTCTGTTGCAAGCCCTTCAGTAAAAGCACTCACATAATACTTAGATGCTGAATACGCAACACTGCCAAGAGCAATCATATATCCTAGTGCTGAAGACACATTAATTAATTGAGTACCTTCTACATTTGCGTAGTCTCGTGCATACAATGTTGATAGAATTGTTAATGATTGAATGTTTACTTGCAGCATTGTATCGACATTATCTAGATCCTGATTTAAAACAGAAGATGAAGATTCTCCAAGTCCAAGCATTATTGATCCACGTCTCAATATCATATTCTTTTAAATGTTGATAAAGGGTATGCGCTTGTTCACTCTGTGACAAATCAGCCGTTTGAATCACTACATCTAATTCCGGATTAATCGTTTGAATTGTTGCTTTAAGCTCTTCTAACTTATTTTCTCTTCTAGCGACAATGATTAGATTTTTTCCTTTTGCTGCAAATGCTAAAGCTGACTCGTACCCTATTCCTGATCTTGCTCCTGTTATGACGGTATACTTCATTATAATCTCTCCTATAAGCTTATTTATTCTAAAGTAGATAATGTTAAATCCACAATTGATTCCATTTTTTTCTGATCTTCCATAGTCTTTGCTAATACTCGTAATCCTACTAATGAGTTATGGATAAAGTGAGATAACCCTTTAGCATCAAGGCTTTTAGATATTTCTCCTGTTTCTTGTCCGTATATTAATAGATCATAAAAAAGTATTTCTGTCTTCTCAAACATTTCCGTAACCCTTTTTGATACTTCTTGATCAAGTAATGATAACTCCACTGCTGCATTCACGGTCAAACAACCTTTTGGATACTGATCATCTGAGTGAATCACAACCTCAAAGACATCTCTTATCGCTTGTTTAACCATAATTGTTGATTCTATTTTTTTCTGTATTCTTGTTGTGATTGTTTCCTCATAATGCATTAAAGCTTTCATAAAAAGAGCACGCTTATCACCAAAAGTGTCATAGATACTTCTACGATGGATATCCATATGGTCAACCAGATCCTGTAGAGATGTTTTCTCATACCCTTGCTTCCAGAATACTTCCATTGCTTTATTCAACACTTCTTGTTCATCAAACTCTTTATTTCTTGCCATGCAACCCCTCCTTTATTTAACGAAGGAATCATTATCATCGAATGATGAATTATAATCCTCCTTTCAAACTATTCTATTCGAGAATGATCGTTCTAAAATGAATGATAACAGTTCTAGAATGATTAGTAAAGAATTTTTGTTCTGTCTTTACATATACGCACTAACATCAATCTTAGCTTTTACTTATCTAACACTAATTAATTCCATTTGACGCGACACCATTTAGTGTCTTATAATTATGACACTAAATGGTGTCAAATATGATAATTAAGGAGAAGGCCGAATGACTGCACTCCAGGAACGTGATGTGTACGTGGCAATTGCGGATCCTACGCGACGAAAAATTGTCCACTTATTGGCTCATTCAAATGAACTACCACTGTACGAATTAACGAATCACTTTGAAATGGGACGAACAGCCGTCTCGAAACACCTCAAAATTTTAGATGACGCAAACCTAGTGACCAAACGCCGCATAGGAAGAGAAACAAGGTATCAATTTAATCCTGAACCTTTACTAGAAATCAAAAATTGGATCACCTATTACGAACAATTTTGGACTGAACGAACAAATATACTTAGAGACCTATTGGAGGAATAGAACATGCCAACCATCTCACTTGATTTTCAATTTAAAAGTCCTATTAACAAGGTTTGGGATGCCTTAACCCATTCAGAAACCTTGGCAAAATGGGTAATGGAGAATAATTTCAGACCTATCGTAGGATATAAATGCCAATTCCACAATAAAAAAATTGGATTAACCGTAGAGAGTGAAGTGCTGGTTGTTGATAAACCTAATAAACTATCTTATACGTGGATAGGTGGTCCAATTGACACGATTGTTACCTGGACACTTAGACAAGAGGATGAAATCACTCACCTGCACTTAGAACACACTGGCTTCAAGGAAGAAAACCATGAATTCAACGGAGCAAAATATGGTTGGACAAATATGGTTGAGTCATTAAAAGATGTAGTAGAAAATGAGAGGGGTTAAGGTAGATACATGGGATTATTAAAAGATGTATTCTCGATCTTTAAAAAAAGTGAACTAACATACAAAAGAAAAATAGAGGAATCAGATGACATTTTTACTTTTTATTTCGATAAGCCAAAGGACTTAGATTGGCAAGCCGGTCAACATGGCTTATTCACAATTACACATCAAAAAATTAAAAACGGTACACGTCCATTCACTATTGCCACTTCACCAGCGGAAGATGAGCTAAGCATCACTACTAAACTAACAGGGGAATTAAGTGCCTTTAAACAAAGTTTAAGCGAACTAGAGACAGGCATGAAGATAAACATGAGTGGTCCTGTGGGCTCTTTTTATTTGAAAGATTCTAACCCAGCACTATTAATCGCAGGTGGAGTCGGTATTACCCCCTATCGTGCTATCTTAAAACAGATAGAAAACGAGGGTTTGAATAACAGAGAAATCAAGCTGCTTTACATCTCTAAGCCAGAAGAAACCATTTATAAAGAAGAGCTGACTGACCTCAGCACACGATTGTCAGTCAGTGTAGAGTTCATAACCGAAAAATCAAACCTCTACCCACTAATTGACCAATTTAGTGCATTACATATTAATAATGGCCAATACTACATCGCTGGCTCAAAACCATTTGTCGAGTCCGTAACCAATCACATAAAAGGAAAAGGTATTAGAAAAGCACAGATCCACAAAGATACGTTTTTAGGATACAATTAATGATTTTAAAAAGACGTGTAGGATTCATGTTACTCATGCCTGCATGTTTTTTGGATTTTACTTTCTTTGTATCACTGTCCAGGCTGTAGCGAACGGTGCATAAGGGAAATCACACTTCACGATCTTGCTAAGATTTCCCACCCTCTTACTAAAACAAGTAAAGGTCTTAGTAACCGGCATTGAATCTTGGTCTAAATCGAATCTCTTTTGATTATGTAACGATTTCTCTTTATAACACCTCTCGCTTCTTGCTAAGTTCTCTTCCTGCCTTGCTTTTATGCCTATTGTTCTTAGTAAGGCTCAATATCTATGTAATATTCTTGATGTTAGCCATTGTTAAAATAAATTAGCGACAGTACACTTACTATATTTTACACATACCCTCACCATTTCCATGGTATAATATTCTAAAAAGAGAATGATCGGAGGAACACATATGGCATTAGCACCTGTTACCAAGCCTCGTTTTATTGGGTTTAGTGATTGGAATCGTTATAGGCGCCATTTACATTATTAAGGCAACACGAAAGAAGAATGTATAATTCGATCATTAGAGAATCTCATACCTACATCCACTCAAGGTTTGCAATCTATTTGCAAACCTTTTTTGAATTCAATTCCTGCTATGCGCTCACTACCCTTTTTAAATTTAGGGTTGCATTTAAATTTAAAAAGCATATAATTTACTTACCGGTAAGTAAATAAAAAAAGAGAGGTTGGTTATCATGCGAAATAAAGAAAAAACGTACAACGAAATTGTCCAAACGGCTTATGTGATGTTCTCTGAAAAAGGATTTGATCAAACAAGTTTGTCCAGTATCGCTTCAGAAATAGGGATATCTAAGCCAGCTATCTATTATTACTTTAAGTCCAAAGATGAATTAATTAAGTATCTATTTGACAAAATCGTTCAGGAAATTCAATCCCTCACTTCTGTTGAATTAGAGACCATTACAACTACAAACTTTAAGCAAAACCTATATCAATTAGGTGAAGCGGCCATTAGTCATCAAGAAAAAGACGTCCACTTTAATCATTTGTTTAATCAGTATATGTTACTTGCCTCTCGTGACACTTATTATTCGGAACGCCTTTTAAAAATCCAACAAGATTTCTTAAACACCTTTTATGATCTATTAACTTATGCTGTAAAAATTAATGCGATCAAAGACGAAAATATCTTAATTAAGTCTCAATTGCTTGCTCTAGTCTTTGATAACATTACGAATTTCATCTTAACCGATATGAAATTAGACTATAAAAAAATCTGGATAGAAGCTGTAGACAGTGTTCTCAGTGGGGTTGAACATCATGAGCAATAATATCAATAAAAACCGAATTGAAGGCTTAGATTTCGCACGAGCCTTAGCTATGTTCGGTATGTTACTGATGAACTTTGTGGTGGTTACAGGAGCAAAGGGAAATGGCTCCCCAATATTCGTTTGGTTCACCAATTTATTCGAAGGGCGAGCTGCGGCAACCTTTGTCATTTTAGCAGGAATAGGCATTTCATTAATGACTAAAAAAGCTCGATTAACCGATGATAAAAAGGTTATCCGAACCGTAAAGGTTTCTTTGTTTAAAAGGTCCATCTTCTTATTTATTCTGGGTATGCTTTTATATAGCCTAGGATGGGCTTGGAGACATTTTACACTATTACGGGGTTTATATGGCTGTTGCTACATTATTAATCCTCTCATCCGCAAAACTCATTACATGGTTAATCGTCATCTTTTCTCTAGTAGCTCAATTCTATCAAGTTGTCTTCAATTACTTGAATGGTTGGAGTCCAACTAAACCATTTTTAGAGTATCTTGATTTTTGGACTGTAACTGGATTTTTGAGAAATTTGTTGTTTAATGGGTATCACCCTGTCTTTCCATGGATCTGCTTTTTGTTCATAGGGTTGTTGATAGGCCGCTTAAACTTAGTCGATAGCACGATAAGAAAAACGATCGTCATCGTAAGTATGCTGTCACTTATCGTAACCGAACTCCTATCTAAGATTCTTATGTATTCTTTTACAAACGTCGTTGATACACAGTTTTTATTTGAAACTGGCCCTCTCCCTCCAAATCTATTCTATCTACTCTCAAATACAGCATCATCACTGATGATCATTATTTTTTCAATGT
Organism: Alkalicoccobacillus plakortidis; assembly: GCF_023703085.1. NCBI lineage: Bacteria > Bacillati > Bacillota > Bacilli > Caryophanales > Bacillaceae > Shouchella > Shouchella oshimensis. The sequence continues at coordinate 38,198 of NZ_JAMQJY010000005.1, forward strand.
ACGTAACAGAGAAACTCTCTAAAAACATGCTTGTTCGCTCCATTATCTACACAGGTCAATTAACCTTAACTCATTACGTCAGTCACGTAGTCATTGGAATCGGTATTCTAATTGCCATGAACAGAGTCATTCTATTTAATGGATTTGAAGAACAATCCCTTTCCTTCACATTTTTATATGCATGCCTCTTCTTCGTGGGAAGTGTTGTCTTTTCAGTCTTATGGAGGGTAAAATCTAATAGAGGACCGGTAGAACTCGTAATGAGGAAAATCGCTTAACTAGAAGGAGGATAGAAATATGGAAAATCATACTTTTAACGCAACACCAGAGAAGTTGAAAGGAAAAGTTGTTTCAGATGTAGAAATCACAGATCATGCTGTTGTAATCAAGTTTGAAGACGATACGTTCTTAGACATATATCTAGACCCAACTAAACAAGCACTAAAAACCTCAACAAACAAACTATAATAATGCAGCAAACAAACTATAATAATGCAGCAAACAAAAAGCCTCCAAGTCAGTTACTGGAGGCTTTTTTATGTGGTTATGAAGAAACTTCTTCCGTCTTACTATAGATTTCATAAGCAATGTATCCCAACAGCATACCTAATCCAGGTCCTACAGTCATTGCAGATAGGAGAGATATTTGAAAAAACAGGCTGATAAAGACACCACTACTAGAACCTACTAGCATCCCCAGTGGTATTAAACTATCTAATAATTGTTGAGCGCTTTTCGAGTTTTTCTTTCCTAGAGTGCCTCGCTTGTATTTAAATTCAAGCCTTTTAATCACAAAGACTACAATCACAGAGACTATGATGAGTGGCATTAAAGTAAATAAAATATCTATAAATAATTCGATAGTAAAACCTCCCGTTATTTAGTAGCATTCACTTAGAGATCTCTAAACCTTAGCAATAATTTTACCCTTTAATTTTGTGAAAGGATAAACTGCAAATAAAGAACAGAGTACCACAACAATAATTGAACTCATGAAGACATTCGGAAAACGGATGAATTCAAACCATACCATACAAATAAAAAACAAAGCAATCATGGCAAATACATACGGTGAAATGATAAAGATATATAAACAAGCGCCTTTTCGGAACTCAAAAAATCTACTCCACTTATCTTCATCTCGATTTAAAATATTTCCAATGACCCATGCAATGACGAGTAAGATTCCGATATAAATAAAAGCACTAATTAATTGTAATCCTAATAATGAACCAAGAAAAATTACAACATTCATTAATGACCTCCGAGCTTACTAGAAGTTATATTATCTTCAAATTCGCGAATCAATAAATGCTAGATAGGTTACTTTCTCCGCTCCAATTGATTCATTACACTCTCTGAACCAGTAAATACAGACCCTCCATTTTTAACCGTTTGCTGAATTAATTGAATCAAACTTTCTTTGTTCATCTGAACATCATTCAACCAATTTAGGGTATCTGCAGTTTCAGATTCGTGCTTCGCTCCCAAGCAGGATAATTCAAAAAGGACAGGTAATAAATCCAACCCCGCTTCCGTTAATTCGTACAGGTCTTTTCTCCTGTCATCGGGATGCGGGTTTTTAGTAATCAAGCCTATTGTCTCTAAACGGGACAAACGATTCGATAGTATGTTTCTGGCAATGCCTTCATCTGAGGCAAGGAATTCCCCAAAAGTTTTTTTTCCTGCAAATATAATGTCTCTGATGATAAGGAGTGACCACGAGTCACCTATCAAATCTAAAGAAAATGAAATAGGACAATTCGACCTTCTGCTCAGTTTAAAATTATTCATAGATCCCCCTTGACTTAATTATCTAAATATTATTATAATAAATTAAGTTTCAAAATGCAACTGAAAAATAAGGAGGGAATATGATTGAAATTTTTGTTTATCTATAGAGGCGGCGAGGTTCCAAACGATAGGCTTGATCAAAACGTTGATGAACTATGGAGATGGCTAGACAATCTAACGGAAAAGGGTTACGAGAAGGTACGTTTTGCTGGAAGTGGAAGTAAAATTATTTCGCAAGATTCCATCAAAGATTACTCTGGAGATATATTCGGCATTTCTATTATCGAAGCAGATTCTTTGGAAGAAGCAAAGTCGTTGACTGATAGTTGGCCAGAATTGCAATATGGAGGTAAGATAGAAATCTTAGAAGCGATAGGTGATTAAGATATCCACTACTTATGTATTGAATTTGTTTGCAGATATTAGAAAACAAATACTGAATGTTTTAGAAGACGTTTCGAAAGATAAAATGAAACATATCCCGAAAGGATTCAATAACCATCTATATTGGCAGGTTGGACATTTGCTAACGCTAACGGACGAATTAATATTCGAATATTCCGGCGGCGATTCAAGAATCCCACATCATTATAAGGATTTTTTTGCGACAGGCACAAGTCCGTTAAACTGGTTGGAGCAACCTCCAGAAATTGAACTAATTTTAAATGAATTAAAAAGTCAGTTGATAGAGATATGTGATCATTATGACGGTAAGTTAACACAACCTGTTGCAGACAACTTACTTCAAGCGAATGTTATCGGTGACCTTGTTCATGTTTTAATTGCGCATGAAAGTACACATCTAGGAATGATAACTGCAATGGTTAAAGTTATACAGAATGAACAATTAAAGCATGCACCGCCTTCAGTTTAGAGAAGAGGGATTTTAATAGGACTTGAAAGTAATATTAAATCAAAAATAAAAAGACTCTTTATTATAGTAAAAGTTAGAAGTCACTGATATTAATTAAAAAAAGTTTCCCCAATATTGGAGAAACCCTTCTACATCAGTACTTCTATAAAAGCTTCCAAGCGGATTCGAACCGCTGACCCCCACCTTACCATGGTGGTGCTCTACCTGCTGAGCTATGGAAGCAATGGCTCCACAGGTAGGACTCGAACCTACGACCGATCGGTTAACAGCCGATTGCTCTACCACTGAGCTACTGTGGAATAATATATGTATAAACAAAAAAAAGCCCGGCAACGTTCTACTCTCGCAGGGGGAAGCCCCCAACTACCATTGACGCAGAAGAGCTTAACGGCCGTGTTCGGCATGGGAACGGGTGTGACCTCTTCGCTATTGCTACCGGACTATGCCTGGACGGCCAATCATCGGCGCGCTTCTTCGTCCACTTCGTCTTGTCACTCCGTCACGTATAAAGATACGCTCCTTCGCTCCAATCCTTGTGTCCTCGAATCACTTGATGCTTGTTGTCCATCTTGAGAGAAAGATTCTCTCAAAACCAAATCGTGCCCACAGGAGGAGGAATTCACCGAAGTGACTTCTTCTTCCTGTTTCTATGCTACTCACACTGTCTTTCACCATGTTGGATAAGTCCTCGACCGATTAGTATCTGTCCGCTCCACGTGTTGCCACGCTTCCACTCCAGACCTATCAACCTCATCATCTCTAAGGGGTCTTACTGGCTTACGCCATGGGAAATCTCATCTTGAGGGGGGCTTCATGCTTAGATGCTTTCAGCACTTATCCCGTCCACACGTAGCTACCCAGCGATGCTCCTGGCGGAACAACTGGTACACCAGCGGTGTGTCCATCCCGGTCCTCTCGTACTAAGGACAGCTCCTCTCAAATTTCCTGCGCCCGCGACGGATAGGGACCGAACTGTCTCACGACGTTCTGAACCCAGCTCGCGTGCCGCTTTAATGGGCGAACAGCCCAACCCTTGGGACCTACTTCAGCCCCAGGATGCGACGAGCCGACATCGAGGTGCCAAACCTCCCCGTCGATATGGACTCTTGGGGGAGATAAGCCTGTTATCCCCAGGGTAGCTTTTATCCGTTGAGCGACGGCCCTTCCATTCGGCACCGCCGGATCACTAAGCCCGACTTTCGTCCCTGCTCGACTTGTAGGTCTCGCAGTCAAGCTCCCTTATGCCTTTGCACTCTTCGAATGATTTCCAACCATTCTGAGGGAACCTTTGGGCGCCTCCGTTACTGTTTAGGAGGCGACCGCCCCAGTCAAACTGCCCACCTGACAATGTCCCTGACCCGGATCACGGGTCGAGGTTAGAATGTCAGCACCGTCAGGGTAGTATCCCACCAATGCCTCCACCGAAGCTGGCGCTCCGGTTTCAAAGGCTCCTACCTATCCTGTACAAACGATACCAACATCCACTATCAGGCTACAGTAAAGCTCCATGGGGTCTTTCCGTCCTGTCGCGGGTAACCTGCATCTTCACAGGTACTATAATTTCACCGGGTCTCTCGTTGAGACAGTATCCAAATCGTTACACCATTCGTGCGGGTCGGAACTTACCCGACAAGGAATTTCGCTACCTTAGGACCGTTATAGTTACGGCCGCCGTTTACTGGGGCTTCAATTCAGAGCTTCTCCCGAAGGATAACCCCTCCTCTTAACCTTCCAGCACCGGGCAGGTGTCAGCCCCTATACTTCGCCTTGCGGCTTCGCAGAGACCTGTGTTTTTGCTAAACAGTCGCTTGGATCTTTTCACTGCGGCTCTCTCGGGCTTGCACCCTAATAGAGCACCCCTTCTCCCGAAGTTACGGGGTCATTTTGCCGAGTTCCTTAACGAGAGTTCTCCCGCGCGTCTTAGAATTCTCTTCTCGCCTACCTGTGTCGGTTTGCGGTACGGGCACCTTCCACCTCGCTAGAGGCTTTTCTAGGCAGCGGAGGATCAGGGACTTCGGTACTAAATTTCCCTCGCTATCACTGCTCAGCCGAACGGAAAGCGGATTTGCCTACTTTCCAGCCTAACAGCTTAGACGCGCATATCCATCAGCGCGCTCACCCTACCTTTCTGCGTCCCCCCATTACTCAAACGGTGGAGAGGTGGTACAGGAATATCAACCTGTTGTCCATCGCCTACGCTTTTCAGCCTCGGCTTAGGTCCCGACTGACCCTGAGCGGACGAGCCTTCCTCAGGAAACCTTGGGCTTTCGACGGAGGGGATTCTCACCCCTCTTTTCGCTACTCATACCGGCATTCTCACTTCCAAGCACTCCACTAGTCCTCACGATCTAGCTTCGCTGTCCTTGGAACGCTCCCCTACCACGAACACCTAAGGTGTTCATCCATAGCTTCGGTGATACGTTTAGCCCCGTTACATTTTCGGCGCAGAGTCACTCGACCAGTGAGCTATTACGCACTCTTTAAATGGTGGCTGCTTCTAAGCCAACATCCTGGTTGTCTGGGCAACTCCACATCCTTTGCCACTTAACGTATACTTTGGGACCTTAGCTGATGGTCTGGGCTGTTTCCCTCTTGACTACGGATCTTAGCACTCGCAGTCTGACTCCCGAGGATAAGTACTTGGCATTCGGAGTTTGACTGAATTCGGTAATCCTGTGGGGACCCCTCGTCCAATCAGTGCTCTACCTCCAAGACTCTTCCCTCGAGGCTAGCCCTAAAGCTATTTCGGGGAGAACCAGCTATTTCCGAGTTCGATTGGCATTTCACCCCTACCCACACCTCATCCCCGCATTTTTCAACATGCGTGGGTTCGGGCCTCCATTCAGTGTTACCTGAACTTCACCCTGGACATGGGTAGATCACTCGGTTTCGGGTCTACGACGGCGTACTCAAATCGCCCTATTCAGACTCGCTTTCGCTACGGCTCCGCCTCATCAGCTTAACCTTGCACGACATCGTAACTCGCCGGTTCATTCTACAAAAGGCACGCCATCACCCGTTAATGGGCTCTGACTAGTTGTAGGCACACGGTTTCAGGATCTCTTTCACTCCCCTTCCGGGGTGCTTTTCACCTTTCCCTCACGGTACTGGTTCACTATCGGTCACTAGGTAGTATTTAGCCTTGGGAGATGGTCCTCCCGGATTCCGACGGGGTTTCACGTGTCCCGCCGTACTCAGGATACACTCCGGAGGAAACGAAGTTTCGGCTACGGGGTTGTTACCCTCTTTGACGCATCTTTCCAGATGCTTCACCTACTCCGTTTCTTTATGACTCCAATGGAATGTCCTACAACCCCTGAAGGCAAGCCTTCAGGTTTGGGCTCTTTCCGTTTCGCTCGCCGCTACTCAGGAAATCGATTTTTCTTTCTCTTCCTCCGGGTACTTAGATGTTTCAGTTCCCCGGGTCTGCCTCCTCGTATCCTATGTATTCAGATACGGGTACCATTCGATTAAAAATGGTGGGTTCCCCCATTCGGATATCCTCGGATCAAAGCTCACTTACAGCTCCCCGAGGCGTTTCGCCGTTCGTCGCGTCCTTCTTCGGCTCCTAGTGCCAAGGCATTCACCGTGCGCCCTTTCTAACTTAACCAATTTGATTTCAGGTCATCTGACGATGCCATTCATCAAGTATGGTGTATATAAAGACTCGCTCACATCTATAGAGATGATTGCGTTGTGTGTGTGTTTTGCATTGCACGATTTAGTTTTCAAAGAACCATACCGACAGGATGTGGGTACCAGGCGTTGCCACAGGACGTGGCGAACTTAGCGTGGATCCTTGCATTCCTAACGGTCTATAAAGAATGAACGAAGTTCATTCAAAACCGAACAAAAGCCAAAGCGTATTCACATCAGGCGAACCTGTGTGATCGACTAGAAGTATTACTCCCTAGAAAGGAGGTGATCCAGCCGCACCTTCCGATACGGCTACCTTGTTACGACTTCACCCCAATCATCTGTCCCACCTTCGGCGGCTGGCTCCAAAAGGTTACCTCACCGACTTCGGGTGTTACAAACTCTCGTGGTGTGACGGGCGGTGTGTACAAGGCCCGGGAACGTATTCACCGCGGCATGCTGATCCGCGATTACTAGCAATTCCAGCTTCATGCAGGCGAGTTGCAGCCTACAATCCGAACTGAGAATGGCTTTATGGGATTGGCTTCACCTCGCGGCTTCGCAACCCTTTGTACCATCCATTGTAGCACGTGTGTAGCCCAGGTCATAAGGGGCATGATGATTTGACGTCATCCCCACCTTCCTCCGGTTTGTCACCGGCAGTCACCTTAGAGTGCCCAACTAAATGCTGGCAACTAAGGTCAAGGGTTGCGCTCGTTGCGGGACTTAACCCAACATCTCACGACACGAGCTGACGACAACCATGCACCACCTGTCACTTTGCCCCCGAAGGGGAAGCTCTGTCTCCAGAGTGGTCAAAGGATGTCAAGACCTGGTAAGGTTCTTCGCGTTGCTTCGAATTAAACCACATGCTCCACTGCTTGTGCGGGCCCCCGTCAATTCCTTTGAGTTTCAGCCTTGCGGCCGTACTCCCCAGGCGGAGTGCTTAATGTGTTAACTTCGGCACTACGGGCATCGAAACCCCTAACACCTAGCACTCATCGTTTACGGCGTGGACTACCAGGGTATCTAATCCTGTTTGCTCCCCACGCTTTCGCGCCTCAGCGTCAGTTACAGACCAGAGAGTCGCCTTCGCCACTGGTGTTCCTCCACATATCTACGCATTTCACCGCTACACGTGGAATTCCACTCTCCTCTTCTGTACTCAAGCCTCCCAGTTTCCAATGACCGCTTGCGGTTGAGCCGCAAGATTTCACATCAGACTTAAAAGGCCGCCTGCGCGCGCTTTACGCCCAATAATTCCGGACAACGCTTGCCACCTACGTATTACCGCGGCTGCTGGCACGTAGTTAGCCGTGGCTTTCTGATGAGGTACCGTCAAGGTACCGCCCTATTCGAACGGTACGTGTTCTTCCCTCATAACAGAGCTTTACGAGCCGAAACCCTTCATCACTCACGCGGCGTTGCTCCGTCAGACTTTCGTCCATTGCGGAAGATTCCCTACTGCTGCCTCCCGTAGGAGTCTGGGCCGTGTCTCAGTCCCAGTGTGGCCGATCACCCTCTCAGGTCGGCTACGCATCGTCGCCTTGGGGAGCCATTACCTCTCCAACTAGCTAATGCGCCGCGGGCCCATCTCACCGTGAGAGCCCGAAGGCCCTCTTTTAATCTTGCACCAGGAGGTGCTAGATGTTATCCGGTATTAGCCCCGGTTTCCCGGAGTTATCCCAGTCGATAAGGCAGGTTGCCCACGTGTTACTCACCCGTCCGCCGCTAACGTTTTTGAAGCAAGCTTCAAAAACGTCCGCTCGACTTGCATGTATTAGGCACGCCGCCAAGCGTTCGTCCTGAGCCAGGATCAAACTCTCCATAAAAGTGGTGAGTTGATTGCTCAACTGCTGGCGTTGATGTCTCCATCAACTTTCCAATTGCGCAGTGTTACCTGCGACTTTTTTGTTACTAATGAGATATCATGTATCTCTTCGTACGCTTGGCTTTTGTTCAGTTTTCAAAGAACTCGTGATCGCTTGTGGCGACCTTTAATACTTTACCGCAACTCACTTTGAAAGTCAACAACTTTTTCAAAAAATGTTTTTGCCAACAATCTGTCTCTGTGGCGGTATTAAAGAATATAACACGTCCCGTCAAAAGACGTCAATCATTTATTTATAAAAAAATGCGAAAAACGACATTTATTTTCGTTCTGCTATGGCTAATGCATATTTAATGCGGTCTTTTGGAGAAACAAAGCGCTTGTATAAACCATAAATAACATGGTATTTCTCACGCATCACACGCTTTACGATATCATCTATACGAGGATCTGATAGATCAAGTAGGATTTCTTCCATTTCTCTCTTTAATAAATATTCGATTTCTTGAGCTTCTTTTGCATGCAACATAACTCCAAACATAGTCAGCACCTCACCCATCAACATATCTTCACACAATAGCATTAAGTCTTTTCTATTTTTGCTCTTTTTATTCATATCTTGTCCTGCTCTGCATAAGTTGAGTAGAAACAACAAGAAGGGGCGAGGGTGGTGAAGGGAATCTGGGTTATTAATGCACGTAACTGGAAAGCATTATCCATTATTATGGTCGCTGCCTTTTTTGCAGCTCGCTTGGCTCTATTTAGAGAGAAACTCTGTTAATGTTTTTACAACCGATAGTGGTCCACAGGCTTTTTATCGTTCAGAAACAGATGAAAAACATGTTGCTTTAACGTTTAATGTTAGCTGGGTGAAGAACGCTTAACCCCCATACTTGATATTCTTGAAAATGCAGATGTAGAAGAAGCTACCTTCTTTCTCTCCGCGTCATGGGCAGAAAGGTATCCTGAATTAGCTACTAGCATTCACGATCGCGGCTACACAATTGGTAACCACGGCTATCAGTATAAGAGCTATGATACTTGGGACCAAACCAAAGTGAGCCAGGATATCCAACGAGGGCAACAGGTTCTCACTGAATTCGCTGAAGAAAAACCAGTGCTTCTGCGCCCACCTAATGGAGCTTTTAATCAAGAGGTCCTTGGTATCGCCGAAAAACAAGGCCTAAGTATCATCCATTGGAGTGTTGATTCCAAAGACTATCAGAACCCTGGTACCGATCAGATTATCAAAAATGTTTTAGAGCAAACGACTGCAGGTGATGTTATTCTTTTTCATGCTTCCGATACAGTTAAACAAACAGACAAGGCATTACCTGACATTATCAAAGGTTTACGTGACAATGGATTTACGTTCTCGTCTATTGAGAGTCTTATGACGGGAGCAGAACCTGAAAGTAGTGAGGTCAAATAATAAAAAAGTCGTATGGGCCACCTAAATGTCCCATACGACTTTTTCTTTTTTTATTCGATACAGTCCCACACGCCAGGACGTATACTTACTATTTTTTCGCCTCTTGCTTCCCGCTACCTGTTAATCGGTGCAAGATTAACAACTGCCAGGTATTTGCTGCTAATAAAGGCGTGAAGTAGATCCAAAGCCATTTTGGATCGTTAGCTGTTAGCGCCGGCACCCATTCAATCGTTGTCACAACAACAATAAAAAACAGTGCTTGTATAAACGCTTGTCGATTGGTGTCTTTTGCTTTGATGGCTGCAATGACTAGTCCATATATTAATAAAAGCACTGGAGTGACCATATACGACCAGATACTCTCGCCAGCTTCAGCAAAAGCTGCATAACGCAGATAAAATAAATCAAACACAACAAAAGCAATAACAACCATTTGAATCCGGTTCCATAAACGAACCGATTTAAAAATGCCAAGTCCAAAACGATGTAGGGTTAGGTACGCGAAAAATCCCATTTGTGAAATTAAGCTAAAGGCTGCACTAATTCCAATGGCCCAAACGGCTCCCCAGAAAAAGTTAGCAAATCCTCCACCTAGCAAACGATCAGAGTTTAGAATGCTTCCTACAATTCCCCCAGTAATACTTCCAACAAGCAAGGTACTCCAAAATAAAAAAACCACTTTACGGCTATTCACACGATATCCCCCATTGTATATGTAGCTAACTATCCTAATTGTACCAACGAGTTCGACATGTTTCCACATCTAATGTGCATGTGATGCATATTCTTTTCGATTTCATCTCAAATTAAGCATAGCAGATCCTGAAGGGAGGTATGTGTAATGAACAAAGGCTGCATTGCGCTTGGACTTGGTATCATCCTGTTTTTTTCTGGTTGTGCGTCTAATGACAGCGACAATTCTAATACAAGCTACGATGGCACCAAAAAAATGATGGTGGATATGTTAAAGACAGACGAAGGCAAACAAGCGATTCATGAGTTAATGACTGAGGAAGACATGCGTGAAGAGTTTGTCATGGATCAAGAAATGGTGAAGAAAACGATTGAAGATACACTTACATCCGATAAAGGAAAATCCTACTGGCAGGAGATCTTAAAGGATCCCGAGTTCGCCAAAACGTTTGCCGAGAGTATGCAGCAAGAAAACGAGAAGATGCTTAAGACGTTGATGAAGGACCCTGAATATCAAGGCATGCTAATGGATGTGTTAAAGGATCCGGAGATGGAAAAGGCCGCTATAGAAATGATGAAAACGAAGGAATACCGCGAGCAACTGGATACGGTTTTAAAGGAGAACTTTGAAAGTCCTTATTTTCAAGAAAAGCTAAATGAAATGTTAAAAAAGGTCTCAGAAGAATCCAATCAATCAAAAAAAGAAGACGACAACAACAAAGATTCAGAAGGATAAAAACAAAGCAGCAAAATCGCCATCGATTTTGCTGCTTTTTGAATTAGCGTAGTGGCTTGTCCAATACCTTTTTTGCAACTTCTGTATAAATAATGCCAATTGGGTGCTCCGGGCCATAGATTGATGGCGCAAAATCATCTTCATCAATGACAGGCTGCCCTAAAGGAATATGTCCTAGCACCTCTGTTTTTAATTCTTCCGCTAGTCTCATTCCCCCACCTTGTCCAAAAACGTATTCGCGCTCACCTGTGGTTTTACTTTCAAAGTAAGCCATGTTTTCAATGACACCAAAAATCTGGTGGTTGGTTTTGATCGCCATTGTACCTGCACGTGCTGCAACAAATGCGGCTGTTGCGTGTGGTGTTGTGACAAGGATTTCCTTAGATTGTGGAATCATTGTATGAAGATCAAGTGCCACATCTCCTGTACCTGGTGGTAAGTCCATGATGAGATAGTCTAATTCGCCCCATTCGACTTCGGAGAAAAACTGATTAATCATTTTACCAAGCATCGGGCCACGCCAGATAACCGGGGCATTGTCCTCGACAAAGAAGCCCATAGAAATCACTTTCACGCCAAAGCGTTCAACTGGGTAAATTCGTTCATTATGTACAACAGGTCTTTCTTCAATGCCCATCATATCCGGTACACTAAAGCCATAAATGTCCGCATCTATAATCCCGACTTTTTTTCCTAGACGGGTTAGTGCCACCGCTAAGTTGACAGACACTGTTGATTTTCCTACTCCACCTTTTCCACTGGCTACAGAGATAAAGGTTGTTTTACTATTTGGGGAAAGAATGGCCGGACCATCAAAAGGTTCTTCGCCAAATCCGCCATGAGCTTTAATCTCATCCTCCGTTAGTTCTGTAAAACGTAAACCAACAGATGCAGCGCCTTCTCCTTTAAGGATGTTGACCACTTCTTGTTGGATCTCCATTTGATCAGATGTACCCGTTCGTGCCAAGGCAATCTTCACACTAACATTATTGTCCGTTATATTAATTTCACGAACTCCACCTGTTTCAGTAATGCTTTTATTTAAATCGCGATCTTTCACGCGGGTGAGCGCTTCCACAACTGCTGCTTCTGTTAACATGATTGATCCCCTCTCCTCAGTACCTGTCTGCTTCTAAACTAAGTATAGCATAGAAGCCAAACAGGCTTAAACCAATTTGGCTTTGCTATTTAGGGGCTTCCTCACCTGAGTAATATCGTAGAATACCTTGGTAAATAGACGCTGCTACACTTTCTTGGTACTCCTCTGTTCCAAGAAGTTCAGCTTCCTCTGGATTTGACAAAAAACCAGCCTCTACAAGTGCTCCTGGAATATCAGCTTCTTTTAGTAAATAGACATGCTGAATTGGTTTGGCGATCCGGTTGGTATTCTCTAGGTTTCGAACCAATTCGTCCTGTATCAGTTTTGCGACGACTTGATTCTGAGGGTTAGTCAGATGATAAAAGGTCTGCGCTCCTCGCCACTTGGGTGATGGGATGGCGTTCATATGGATACTAATAAACAAATCAGCATCTGATTCGTTTACGATCTCTACTCTGCGCTTTAGGTCTTCCGTTTTCCGAGTACGGATTCGTTTTGTCCCCTCTTCGGCTAAGTCAGCGTCCTCTTCCCTTGTTAACAGAACAATGGCTCCTGCCTCCTGTAAGTAATCGCGTACTTTTTTAGAAATAGCTAGTGTTGCTTCTTTTTCTAGAAGGCCTGTAGCAGAAACTGCTCCTCCATCCATGCCCCCATGTCCTGCATCAATGACAATTACACGCTGTGATAATGGCATATGCAACCAATGGAACGATCACTTTGAAGCTGATCTTGTATGATATAAAAGAGGGCCGCTGCACAGAGCGATCCAAGAATTACTTTCATCCATTTTAAACGCATGTCACATCCTCCTTCTCCCGTTCCATAGATGTATATTGGGACAAGGATCAGAATATGAGCATGAGTTCAATGAATTAATGTAATTTTAACCGGTAGCGCTTTGTTCCAGCTTGAAAACCACGCTGCCATAACGTATCGACATAGACGTCGCTTGCAATGCCTAATGCATCGCCATATCGCTCCCCCTGAAGCACCCAGCAAGTCAATAAATTAAACATATCAAAGGATAGATCCGTTAGTTCATCCTCAGCTCGTGACTTTGCTTGCTGCTCACTCTCCCCGTATTGGAAGAAACGGCTATAATTTGCTCCAAGCAAATAAGCATCGATGCCAATATCTAAACTCGGATCCACCAAAAAAGGTCTTGTTGCGTGTTCTTTTGGAATAACAGGTGCAAACGTTTCGTGAAACTGTTTTTCAATATCCTTTAACGAAATTTCCTGAAGAAGCTTCCGCTCAAAATTCCAGCGCTTCTCACGTCTCTTATCTGCGAGTGTTGTAATAATCTCCACCTTCTAACAGCTCCTCTCATACAAGTAGTATTTGATGGAATTGTTCTTCACATGCAGTGGAAATCATTCCAGTAAGTAACACAAAAAGCTCCCTAATCGGAAGCTTCTACTGAGACTGCTTTGTCTTTCACCCGTTTTAAAGTGGCGACGATTAAAAAGCTCACAATGACTAATAATAACCATGAACTCACCTTACCTAGATGCACCAGACTCCACATATCCGTTTGGTTCGGATACTGCCATGCCCCAAAAAACGTGGCGATGTTCTCAGCAACCCATATAAAAAACCCAATCAGGATAAACGAAAATGCGATCGGCATCCGGTAGCGCGTGTCACCAATCTTATAAGACACCCACGATTTCCAGAAGACGATGATGACAAGTGCGGATAACCACCAACGAATATCAATCCAAAAGTGATGCGTGAAAAAGTTAAGATAAATCGCCGCAGCAACAGGCACAACCAGTAGAAATGGTGGCCATTTGATTAAATGTATATCAAGTCTTCTCCACGCCTGACATAGATAACTCGCCACACTCGCGTACATAAATCCGCTGTACAAAGGCACACCAAGAATCTTAAAGAAACCTTGCTCAGGATAGGCCCACGAACCCATATGAACTTTGAATATTTCAAGAGCTAGACCAATCAAGTGAAACAAGGTGATAACCTTTAATTCATCACGAGTTTCAAGACCAACCCGCACCATCCACCATTGCATGCCTATACAGATGATAAGCAACCAATCATATCTCGGCAGGAACGGCAGTGGGATCACCTGCGTAAGAGCCAACGAGGCAAAAATAACAACCGGAAACAAACACGACATCGCCTGCTCAAAGCCAAATCGAACAAGCTGCAGAATCCCACCTAACATGCGACTCTCTACTTTCTGTAGAATTGCGTTCATGAACCGTCCCCCTTAATCTTCATTCCTTTTGTATTCTAAAATATCTCCAGGCTGGCATTCTAACGCGTTACAAATCGATTCAAGTGTTGAGAACCTAATTGCTTTTGCCTTGCCATTTTTCAAAACCGACAGATTAGCCATTGTAATACCAACCTTCTCTGAAAGCTCCGTTACACTCATTTTTCGTTTCGCAAGCATTACATCAATATGAATAATAATCGCCATGTTGTTCACCTCAGACCGTTAAGTCATTTTCTGATTTTATCTCAATGGCATTTTTTAAAAGCTTCTTAAGCACAGCAGCAAATACCGCGATGATTGTTGATGCAAATAAAATCACTAAGCCAATCACAATGATACCTGGCGCATCACTTGAATCTGCCATGACATATAGCAGCGGCAGCACAGCCACATAAAAAGCACTTATGATGATGGCACACGTCATAATGATTTTTAATGCTCTCACTGATAACTCCGAAAATGCCTCACTCTTATCAATAAAGCTTAGAAGCTTTAACGACTGAAACAACGCCATAAAAAATGCAATGGCCGTTACATACAGACCAATCATAACCGGATATCTCCATAGACTAATCTCCGGATCGAGTATCGATCGATCACCCACAATACCTGGCACCCAAAAAAGACAAAGCGCCAGCACCGGACTACCAATGAGAAAAACAGCCACTTTCAAAAAGAGCGTCTCTCGTTTCATAAAAAGCACCTCATTTGTTTAGTATCTATTAGATAATATCACCAGATTTATCGTTTATCAATAAATTAATGATGATAATAGGTATATTTTTATTGAAAAATAGTTTGGAATGTAGAAAAAGACCTCGATCCATAAGGATGAAGGTCTTTAAAACATTGATTAAAGATTACGATAGCTCTTTTTGCTTAAAGATTTGTATGGATGCAATCAGAACGACAATGATCATCGCAATCGTTGTCATAAAAGCAAGCAAGAAACTAGAATCTAATTCTCCTGACGACAAGACCTGTCCTGTGTGCTCAGTCATCGTAGCCGGGCTCCATTTCATATACTTTCCTAGAATGGATGTAACCGTCGACAGGGCAAAGACCACAAAGATTGTAACAAAAGCGACACTGCCATTTCCTTTCATGATCGTGCTAAAAAAGAGCGTCACTGTCACAACAAAAACTAACCAGATGCTGTAGATCACTACACTTTGAAGAATGCGCTCAAAAGCAACTGTCTCAATGAGTAAATTCGTATAATACCAAGAAGCTGCATATCCGATAAACAACGAAATGAGTGTCATTGTAAGTAAGCCAACCCATTTTGATACTATATACGAGGAATATGGAACTGGTTTAATCATAACCATAGCTGCGACTCCACTTTGTCTTTCTGCGGAAACGACACCCATTGCACTCAACACAAGAATTAAGACACCAAGCATCCCATAGTTAGATAGAACCTGCATTAATACTTCTGCCCCATTTGGAGTAGGCATTTCAAGGATTGTCCCTTCTGGTAGTCCACCAAAGGTATCCAACAGCTCTGGCATATAATACGAACTAACCGGCTGCATGACACCTAGTAAGATAAAGACAATTGGAACCCAAAACATTTTATAATTTCGCGCCATTTCCGTCATTTCTTTTCGATAAAGTACTGCCCATTGTCTCATGCCTTCACCACTTTCATAAATAAATCTTCTAATGTTGTTTGAGACAT
Organism: Alkalicoccobacillus plakortidis; assembly: GCF_023703085.1. NCBI lineage: Bacteria > Bacillati > Bacillota > Bacilli > Caryophanales > Bacillaceae > Shouchella > Shouchella oshimensis. The sequence continues at coordinate 54,219 of NZ_JAMQJY010000005.1, forward strand.
TTTGAACGCACGAATCGGAAGGTTTCTATCCACTATCTCTTTTAATACTGTTTGCTTTCCATTTACCATATCGTTTAATACGATGCTGGCTTTATTACCTTGTATGTTTACTTCGGTTACAAAGCTATAACTTGCTATGCTCTTTAGCCATTCGGTAGCCTGTGATTCAAATTCGATTTGTAATATAGGTTGTCGATACGCATCCATTACACTTCCCATGCTACCTGATATCGCAATTTCCCCGGCATGCATGATAAGAATGTCGTCACTTATTTCTTCTGCATCGTGAAGGACATGAGTTGAGAAGAGAATGGTTGTTTCCTCTTTAATCTCTCTCATCATGTCCAGCACTTCCCGTCTCCCAAGTGGATCGAGTGCTGAAACAGGCTCATCTAAAATAAGTAGTTTCGGACGATGGATTAGTGCTTGTGCCAATCCAAGGCGCTGCTTCATTCCGCCAGAATAACCACCTATTTTTCTTTTCTTCGCATCCGTTAGGCCCACTCGTTCAAGTAATTCATCACTTCTTTTTTCTGCTTGCTTGCGTCCAGCTTTGCTAATTGCCCTGAAAAAACAAGAAACTCCTCTCCACTCATCCAATGATAGAAAGCAGGATATTGAGGTAAATACCCAATAAACTCCCTTAAATCCTTTGCTTTCTCCCCTTTAAACTCAATACTGCCTGAAGTCGGTTCCAACAATCCGGATAGCATTTTTAATGTCGTTGTTTTTCCTGCGCCATTTGGTCCAAGTAATGACACGCACCTGCCTTCTTCAATATGAAAATTAATTCCTTTGACTGCATTCGTCTGTCCAAATCTTTTCACTAAATCGTTTGCCAGGAGTAATTCCATTAATCATTTCTCCTTCCAACAACAAAATAAAGCACGGGTCCTATTAAGTTGATAAAGAGAATAATAAGAATCCATACCCATTTTGGTCCGTTCGTTTTTTCTTCTCTAATACAAGAAACTAATGCGATAATCATAAGAATACATTGCAAGATAAGAATTGGCGCAATCACTGACCATGGGATTGCATTAAACAGTTCATTCATTTTTCTCCTCCAAATAATTTATTTACCCTTAATACGATTACGTTCGCCTGATCGTTCACTCTAGAAAAAATAAAAAAAGGTCTCAGGAATTTGATCCTGAGACCTTTCTTTTAAATATTTTCCTTGCAAATATAAGATAAATAATGAGATACGTCGGAAATTGAATAAGGCCTAAGAAGCCCCATAACCAAGCATTGTGTCCCCTCTTCCGTGCATCCCAAAACATCCATGAGCCCTGGCAAATCAGAATGAGTGCAATCAAGATCCTTAAAAAAAGCGGTATGCTACTTAGTTCATCTGCGATCATTCATTACTGACCTTCTTTCTAGGTTTGTAAAGAGCCAAGGGCAATAAGATAATTCCTAGGAGTTGAAAATACAGAAAAAGAATGGGCTGACGATAAACGACAGCAATCACAACTGAAAGCACAAGGACTGCAACAGAGATAAACATGAGGAGGTCTTTCCATTGTTTTTTTCGTATTCTTTTTTCTCTACTTCAACATGTTGCTGAAACCATTGTAAGTTTGGAGTAGATACTGAATTCCATTGATCCAGCTTGTCTAAACCATCTGTTACTTGCTTAACTGTTAATTCATCTTCATCATCCAACGTAGAATGATTATTTCTAGAATCATAGTCCTTCAAGTTTAGCCAACTCCTTCCGTACACTTTTTAGACCATTTGAAACTCGAGATTTCACTGTGCCTTCTGCAATGCCCATCATCTTTCCAATTTCCTCATATGAATATCCGTAATAATGCTTTAACACGATTGGCATACGTACTTCTTCATTCATTTGAGCAAGTACATCAAGGACATCTATCCATTCTTCGTTCATATTAGCTGCATTCCACTTCATTTTTCGAAGCGCTTGTTCCTGCTCTAGCCAGTTCTTTTCCCGCTTCTTTCTACGCTGTTGATCGATGAAAAGGTTCGTTGCAATAGTAATGAGCCATGAAGAAAACTTGGATTCACCATTATACAGTTGGATTTTTTCAACACTCTTCATCATCGTCTCTTGTGTTAAATCTTCTGCGATCTGTGGATGAAGGGTGACTTTCATTAAATACTTTAAGAGAAACGAATAGTTTTGTTGTAGCAGTTTCGAAAGTGCCAACGTATCTCCCTTTTTCGCCTTTCGTATTAAATCCTTTTCATCCATGAGATCTACTCCATACAATCATAGTCATTCTCTAATACGACTAACTGGGTAAAATCGTTCATTTTTAATATAAAGAAATGTTTACCGTTTCTTGAGAACTTCGTCAACATGACCACACTCATAAAAAAACCTCCCTGCTCCAAGAGCAAAGAGGGTCTGGAAGCACTACTTATTTATTCATTCGTTTGTTCACTTCAATCGTAATGAACTCAGGCAAATAATCAGGCGTACATCCTTTGGATACCATTTCACCTTTGTAAAGACCCGTTTTTTCACCAATTTTTATACAACGTGCTCGATACTGTTCATCATAAACGCCTATCCAGCCTGCAGTGAAATTCATAGCCCATTGTACTTCCGGTTCTTCCTGCGTAATATTGGCTTCTATTGCAGATAGTAATTCTGCGGTGTTATCAGGCGGTGTTTTCCCAGTCCATCTTAATCGCGCTTGATAATACCAGAAAACTCGCCTTTGAAGAGCAGAAGAACTACTTTCCCATGACTCCATCAATGCAATGTTCTTCTTGTCTTTGGTGAGCTGATTAGCCATTAACCAATCCATTAAGTTATTTCGCTCATCAAGCGTGTGAGTCTGCATATCCTTATCAAGCTGATTTAACACATCTTGAGAAAGAAGCTTTTTGTCCATAATTAAGATGGCTAATAGTCTGGGCAAATACTCTCCGGTTGACCAAAGCTCCATAGCTAGTTCGTGATCTTTTTTTATGTCCTTCGCGATTTTTCGTAAGTCGCCTAGCTTCGTTTTACTATGGATCTGAGATAGAATGGTTTCTGCTTTTGAAGAACGTTGTATTTCTGTGCTTTTATTCATTTGACACAACTCCTTATTAGAGCACTGTTTGATCATATGACATTGGCCGGATCTATCTATAACTACATTTCGTTTTAACTCTTATTATATGCAATTGTACCATAACCATCTAAAAGGAGATGGTGGTCACAGAACAACTGCGTTTGTAATGATAGAAAAAAAGCACCAAGCAAGATGCCAATGCTTTAATTATTCTACAAAACAGATTAAGCTGTTCTTCTTCTCATGATGAACAAGAATACTCCACTTAAGGTAAGGAAAATCCCTGCTAAAAAATACGAAGGAATTGAAGTGGCAGTATCCGGTAGTCTGTTACTGTCGTCTGCAACAATATGGGCAACAACATGATCTTGATGATAAGTGAGTGTTACGTCATATCCATCTGCCGTTACATGATCAAATGTACCTTCCACCCTCTCGGCAGTCATTAACGTAATATCTGTTGCCTTATCTATTTCATAATTAGAAAGATCCAAATTCAGATCCCCACCATCAAGGTATAATAGTCCATTTGCAATGAGTTGAGTTTTGTCATCTTCCATCGCAATATCTAGGGTTCCAGCTTCCATTGTTACGTCACCATTTACATTCAAAGGTTCATCTACATTCACTAAAACTGTACCGTTCTCTACGTAAAGATCACCTTCACCAAAAGCAGTCTCAGAAGTAGCTTCTAATGTTCCTTCTTGTAGCAATGTGCCTCCTGAATAACTATTATTTCCTGTCAGTGTAAGTGTGCCTGTCCCTTGCTTGGTCAGCATACCACTGCCAGTGATATCATTTCTCCACCAATCATGAGCATTAAATCTTCCTTTTGAAGCATCCATATTCACTGTTACATTACCGAGAAACGCACCATATCCATCAGATGCTGTGACCAAATCGATTCTTCCCAAGCCATTTGACTCGTCTATTACAGGATAGCCTGATTCAATTTCTGTGGTATACAATACTTCTCTACGTTGTTTATCATCTAAATAAGGCTGACGCGTTTCGAGTAAAACTTCTGCCCCTTTAGGTACGACAGGGTCTAAACCTTTTGTGCCTGTTTGAGGTAACCCGTATGTTAGTTTTTCACGATAGAATGCTTTATTTGCTTCATGATCTTCCCACTTCTCTTCATCGTAGGCATTTTCAAACGTATAATCCTCTGTGACTGTATGTGCAAATTCGTACAAGCTCATGTCTTTTGATGCAGCTAATTCACCGAATACATCTCCTGCATTCTGATAAGCCTTATCCAATACCTCTTTATTCTCTGGAAGATTGTATGCATAGGCAGTCATAGCCGTGGACTGTATTCTTCCTCCTATAATATCAAGTGGAGAGTGCATGCCAGTCACTACTCTATTTTCTCCCATTTGAGCTGCTCTTGTTAAAAACTCCGAGTATCTTTCTGGCGTTGCGTATGCAAATCCAAATGTAGATAAATAAGCTGCACTTGTATGTCCGCTTGGAAAGGCTCCGTCTTTACCTCTGCCGTCTTCCGCAATTCTCTTCACATATTCGAGCGCAGGGATAATTTTCACATTCGTTTCATATGCTGGTACTGTCTTTCTCCCGTCTCTTTTTTACCACCTGAAGGTAATTCTTCTTCTGCACTTTCACCACTTCCGATTGTGTCCCAAACAGGCAAACCGTTCTCATCCACAACTTCTTTCACTTCACCATTTGAATTCATTCTGTAAGGTCTTGGAGAAGAATAAAAGTATTTAGAAGGATTAGATGATGACGGATTCCTAAATCTAATTAAATCCACTAGATCTAATGTATCCTCTAGCTCAGTCCCTTCCCATACACCCATCCCCTGGGATTCGTCTTCTACCGTTGTTTCCTCCAACAGCTTATCCATCTCATCAGCTGACCTGATCACATTTGTTTTTGGTTGAACAATATCTACGTATGTATTTGCTAAAGGTCCAAAACCATCCATCATACTATATATCTTATCTCTTTGATCATCATAATAGGCCTCTAGAGCCTCTTGATCCGTTCTATTATTCGTAACCTGCTCTACATATCTGATATTCGCTTCCCACGTCGTTGGATCTCTAATTTCTGTGTTAGCATATGTCTTCTTATCTGCTACTACTTTTGTCTGATCATTTTTATATCCATCAAAATAAACGGTTGGTCCGTCACCATAATCTGCAACCTCACCATTTTCACCTGGTACAGTTAAGGCTGTTCCGTCTCTCCAATCTGGCTGATTCATAGACCATACTTGATCAAACCCATCTAAAATATGTATAAAAGGATTGGTCTCAGCAATATTCTTCAAGGTATCATCGTTAGCATTTTCACCATGATCCACTGCTGATAAAGCTTGCTCACCAACAGGCGCATCTGTATTTACTTCTTCAGTTGTCCCTTGTGGCTTTGAAGGTTTTGATAGTTGACTAGCGGCCTGAACAGGAAGCTCAAGAGATCCTATAGTTAGCACTGAAAGTAGTAGTATTGTCGATGTTTTTCTCATGAGTTTCATATCTTCTTTTCATTACTCCTTCTCTGCTGCATATTTTTAAATCTATAATACATTAGTTTCATTTTAAGGACTGATTGTTAAACGCATGTAGGGAAAGTGTTAAGATCATTAAATTTCATGTAGAGGTGAAGAGATTTATGACGAAGATTATGAGAAGGAGAAAAGAGAAGAGTGATTTCTAATCACACGAAAAAACCCTCCCTGCTCCAAGAGCAAAGAGGGCGAACATTGATATAGCAAGTATATTAACGTTTTGAGAACTGAGGTGCGCGACGTGCTGCTTTAAGACCGTATTTCTTACGCTCTTTCATACGTGCGTCACGAGTTAGGAATCCAGCAGATTTAAGAGCTTGGACGGTTTTCTGGATCTACTTTAAGAAGTGCACGTGAGATACCGTGACGAATTGCACCAGCTTGACCAGTGAATCCACCGCCGTTTACGTTTACGTGTACATCATATTGTCCTACTACATCGATCTCATGAAGTGGTTGTTTAACAATAAGCTTTAAAGTCTCAAGACCAAAATACTCATCTAGAGAACGACCATTAACTACGATATTTCCATCACCGGGAACAAGGCGTACACGAGCAGTTGAGTTCTTGCGACGACCTGTACCATAATATTGTACTTGTGCCAAAGTAATACCCTCCTATCGATTAACCGCGAAGTGTGTAAACTTCTGGTTTTTGTGCTTGATGTTTGTGTTCGCTACCTGCGTATACGTGAAGCTTCATACCTTGAGCACGGCCAAGAGTATTTTTAGGAAGCATTCCTTTTACAGCTAGTTCAATCATACGCTCAGGTTTGTTGTTACGCATGTCGTTAGCAGTTGTTTGCTTAAGACCACCTGGGTGATTTGTGTGACGGTAGTAGATCTTACCGTTCAATTTGTTACCTGTAAGTTGAATCTTTGAAGCGTTGATAACGATCACGAAGTCACCAGTATCGATGTGAGGTGTGAACGTTGGTTTGTTTTTACCACGTAGAATTGATGCAACTTCAGAAGCCAAACGACCAAGTGTTTGTCCTTCAGCATCAACGATATGCCATTTGCGGTCTACTTGACCTGGCTTTGCCATATATGTTGTACGCATGGATTGTCCCTCCTAAGAACATGATTCTATTCATTACTCTTACAATAAATGTTAAGTTACATGACCATTCCGTAACCCGGGGCTTGTGGGTCTTAAGAATTACCATTTAACATCATATAATATTTTGATAGCAAAGTCAATACTATCTTGTAAAAACTCTGCCGGGTGTTTCATTCCTTTGTTTTCCTTTAAAATAAAGGCTCTGCATACGATACAGACCACAGGTACAGCCCGTGTGCTGGCGCGGTTTTACCTGCTGACTCACGACTTTTTGCTGCGATGATTGCTTCCATTTCGTGAGGGCTCCTTTTTCCGGTTCCAACCTCTAGTAGCGTGCCTACTGCAATTCGAACCATATTATAAAGGAAACCATCTCCAGCAAGAATAAACAGAAGCTCATCGTGGTCCTCGTGGATCTCACACGTGGTGATCGTCCGGACTTTATCTATGACAGATGTATTTGCTGCACAAAAGGAACTAAAGTCATAGGTGCCAACGAGATGACTGGCTGCTTCTTTCATCGCACTTACGTTAAGAGCCATGGGTACGAAGTGAGCTCGATTGCGCATGAAGATGTCCTCTCGCTTAATGACCTTGTAACGATACTGCTTGCCTGTTGTTGTATACCTTGCATGAAAATCACTAGGTACAAATTGGCTGCTCACGACACGGATATCCTGTGGCAGCATCGTATTGATTGCCTTAGACAACGCTCACCCGGAATGCCTAGTGAACTATCGAAGTGGATGACTTGCCCCTTCGCATGTACGCCTGCATCTGTTCGCCCTGAGGCAGCTACTTTCATAGGTAATCCTTTATGAAGCTTTGAAAGGGCCAACTCCAGCTCCTCTTGCACGGTTCGACCGTTTGGCTGAACTTGGTATCCAGCAAAGTTCGTTCCAATATATTCAATCATACAAGCGATTCTTTGCATCGAACCCTCTCCTTACCTCATTAAAATGATACCTACAGCAGCTATTGCAGTAAAACAGATGGTGAGTGTATCACCGGTCCTCCAGGTTAATTCACGAAGAGACGTTCTTTCGCCCCCCATTTGGTAGCCCCTTGCTTCCATTGCCTGTGCCATCGTGTCAGCACGTCTAAATGATTGAACAATTAGGGGTAAAAGAAGTGGATAGAGCGCCTTGATCCTTGATAGAATTGGTCCAGATTTTAAATCAGCGCCTCTTGCTGCCTGCGCACGCGTGAGCTTGTCCGTTTCTTGCATTAAGATCGGAATGTAGCGTAAGGCAATGGACATCATCAGCACCATCTCATGCACAGGCAGTTTTACTCGTTGAAGTGGTGACAGAAGTCGTTCTAATCCATCCGTTAGATCAACCACTTTAGTCGTTAGTGTCAAAAATGATGCAAACATTAGCAAGGTTAAGATCCTCAAAGCTACAAACGATCCCTTTATCGCTCCCCCAGAATAGATTCCAACTGCACCAATTGAAAACCACTCAGTTCCCTCACGAGTAAAAACTAAATGGAATAAGAAAAAAAAGCTAATAAGGACAAAAATCGGCTTCATACTCTGCACATAATAGTGAGCAGGAATACGTGAGACAGCAGCGAGCACAATGCTTGCTCCTGCCATCAGGAGAAGGGTAGGAAACGTTCCAGCTAAAAATAGGACAATGGCTAATGTAAACACACTGATAACCTTGGAACGTGGGTCGAGTCGATGCATAAAAGAATCTGTTGGTACATATTGACCAATGATTGAATAAGCCACTACGAGTCACCCTTTCTATCATTCGAGAGGAAGTGTGAAAGATACTCCACTACTTCTGATCTTGTTTTTAGAAAGGGAACATCCGTTAATGCAAAAGAGGTTTTGACTTCCTGCATAAAGCGAATCGTTTCTGGTAGTTCCAGACCAATTGAAACAAGTGCTTCTGGCCCGGAGAATACCTCTTCCGGTGTGCCACTACGAAAAATAGACCCTTGATTCATAACCACTATAAAATCAGCTAATCGAAGTGCGTCCTCCATATGGTGAGTCACAAGCACCGTTGTTTGCTGGTGCTTCTGATGATAGCTATAGAGCATATCTAGAATCGTTTGGCGCCCTTCAGGATCAAGACCTGCTGCTGGCTCGTCGAGAATGAGAAGCTCTGGCTGCTGGGTTAGGATAGAGGCTATGGCTACGCGACGCATTTGCCCCCCTGAAAGGTTCAAAGGAGAGTTGGGTAAAAGATCAGGTGATAGTCCAACGTTTGGCAGGACCTCTTTTGCACGTCTCTCCGCCTCTGTTTTTGAGACACCAAAATTCATCGGACCAAACATCAACTCTTTTTCAATTGTTTCCTCAAACAACTGGTGCTCTGGATATTGAAAAAGAAATCCGATCGACTTCCGGAGTGTAAGCAAAGATGTGCGATCTTTTTTTGCTCTCAGTCGATACGTACCAACTTGCACTTCACCTGATGTTGGACGGATTAATCCGTTCATATGCTGTACAAGCGTCGATTTGCCTGAACCCGTTGGTCCTATCACAACAGTAAAGGAGCCTGGCGGGATGCTTAGATTGATATTTTTCAAAGCAATATGCTCAAACGGCGTTCCTGCCATATACGTATGGTTTACTTGATTAAAGGTAAGTTGCATAATCTTTTAACCAACTCCCCTTCCGAGTAACAGCGTCCTTCCAATTGCAAGCCGGTTCTTTTGAGTTCTTGTTGCAGTTCTACCACAAAAGGTCGCTTTAACCCAGTCTGTTCGAGCAGCTGATTCTGTTCAAACACATGAAAAGGATCACCATCTGCTACTACACGTCCTTGATCAATCAGTAGCAACCGCTCCGCTTGCAGAACCTCCTCCATATCATGTGTAATCATAATAATGGTTACACCTTGATTTGCGATCTCTGTTAAAGCCTGCATGACGTCTCGACGCCCTTTTGGATCTAGCATACTAGTCGCTTCATCTAAGATAATTACATCAGGCTCAAGCACCATCATACAAGCAAGCCCTACTCGCTGTTTTTGGCCACCTGATAACTGGTGTGGAGCTTTATCAACCAAATCCTCTAAATGGAGCACTTTGAGATATTTGTTCATTCGTGCCACCATCTCAGTTCGTTCAATCGAATGATTCTCCAATCCAAAGGCTAGGTCATCCCAAACGGTTGCTCCAATAAATTGATGATCTGGATTCTGGAATACATAGCCACAACGTCTACGATGATTACGTTCAAACGCAGGATCAGCCATCGGTTCGCCTGCTAGATAAATGGCTCCAGATGTCGGTTGAAGCTGTGCATTTAACAGCCGAGCAAGTGTTGATTTACCAGAGCCATTACGACCAGCAACTGCTACCCACTCTCCTTTTGAGACTTGAAGAGAGATCTCATTTAGAACAGGGCTAGAAGAATGAGGGTATTGAAAGCTCACATTTTGGATATCAATAAGAACAGTCATTGCCACTCACTCCTTTTTTTGAATACAAAAAAGGGCAATAGAGTCAGAGCAATTACGCTCACAGTCTCTTCTGCCCTTAGTCGCCTTATATAAACGTTATAGGTTATACAAGCTCAATGTATACCATTGGTGCACCGTCTCCACGACGCGGTCCAATTTTAAGAATACGAGTGTATCCACCTTGACGTTCCTCGTAGCGTGGTGCGATATCAGCAAAAAGCTTTTGGATTGCATCCTGCTTAGTTTCTGTATCAGCTACCTCACGACGAACAAATGCAGCTGCCTGACGACGAGCATGCAAGTCTCCACGCTTACCAAGAGTAATCATTTTCTCAACGATTGAACGAAGCTCCTTCGCTTTTGCTTCAGTTGTTTCGATGCGCTCGTTGATAATTAGATCTGTAGTAAGATCACGGAATAATGCTTTACGACCAGCACTATCACGACCAAGTTTTGCGTATGCCATGTGTATTTCCCTCCCTTAACCTGCTGCTTAGAGCAGAGTCCTTAACATGAAAAAATCACCTAACAAAAGCCTGTAAAAAAAGCCATTGTGTAAGGTTGCTTATTAAATAAAGAAGTGAGTAAAAGAAACGGCCGGGGCTGGCTTATTCTTCGTTACGAAGACCTAAACCTAGCTCACCCAACTTTTCTTGAACTTCTTCTAGTGATTTACGACCAAGGTTACGTACTTTCATCATGTCTTCTTCTGTTTTGTGTGTCAGCTCTTGAACTGTGTTAATGCCAGCACGTTTTAAACAGTTATAAGATCGAACAGATAGGTCAAGTTCTTCGATCGTCATCTCAAGTACTTTTTCCTTCTGATCTTCTTCTTTTTCAACCATGATTTCAGCATTTTGCGCTTGATCCGTTAATCCAACAAAAATATTGAGATGCTCGTTCAAGATTTTAGCACCAAGAGAAACAGCTTCCTCGGGACGAGTGCTTCCATCTGTCCAAACATCAAGGGTTAGTTTATCATAGTTAGTTACTTGACCGACACGTGTATTCTCAACTTGATAGTTTACACGTGCAACTGGAGTATAAATAGAGTCAATAGGAAGAACACCGATTGGCTGATCGTCGTTCTTATTTCCCTCAGCCAATACATACCCACGACCTTGTTTAGCTAGAAGACGCATGTGCAGATTAGCACCTTTTGTCAACGTAGCAATATGAAGATCTGGGTTTAATACCTCAACATCACTATCGTGAGTTAAGTCACCAGCAGTTACAACACCTTCACCTTGAATGTCGATTTCTAGTGTCTTCTCTTCTTCAGAGTAAATCTTAAGAGCTAGCTTTTTCAGGTTCAAAATAATCGTTGTTACGTCTTCCACAACGCCTTCAATCGTTGAGAATTCATGTAACACACCATCAATCTGAACAGCAGTAACGGCTGCTCCTGGAAGAGAAGATAGAAGAATTCGGCGCAGTGAGTTACCTAGTGTTGTACCATATCCTCTTTCAAGTGGCTCTACTACAAACTTACCATACTTTGCGTCTTCACTAACTTCAACCGTTTCAATATTTGGCTTTTCAATTTCGATCATTAAACAAACCCTCCTTCAAAACGTCGAACTCCGGTAGACCGCATGGATTGCCTAATTGGTCTCCCATAGGCAAATCCAAACTTTCACCTTCAGGTCAATCGGATTGTGATCGTCTCATCCATTATTGACACTTACAGGAAATCTATACAAATGAGTGATTCCGTTACACTCTGCGACGTTTTGGTGGACGGCAGCCGTTGTGTGGAACAGGAGTAACATCTTTGATCATGTTTACTTCTAGCCCAATTGCCTGTAAAGAACGAATTGCAGCTTCACGTCCAGCTCCAGGTCCTTTAACAGAAACCTCAATGCTTTTCATTCCGTGTTCCATTGCTGTTTTAGCAGCTGCTTCTGCAGCCATTTGTGCAGCAAATGGAGTTGATTTACGTGAACCTTTGAAACCAAGTGCTCCAGAGCTTGCCCAAGAGATTGCGTTACCTTGAGTATCTGTGATAGTCACAATTGTGTTGTTAAAAGTAGAACGGATGTGAGCAACACCAGATTCAATATTTTTCTTCTGCCGGCGCTTTGGACGAGTATTCGTTTTCTTAGCCATAGTTATCCTCGACCTCCTTTACTTATTTCTTCTTGTTAGCTACAGTCCGACGTGGACCTTTGCGTGTACGAGCGTTGTTTTTAGAGTTTTGCCCACGTACTGGCAAACTACGACGGTGGCGAATGCCTCGATATGAACCAATTTCAATTAAACGTTTGATGTTTAGTGAAACTTCACGACGAAGATCCCCTTCAACTGAATGAGCTTCTAATGCTTCACGGATTTTACCAAGCTCTTCTTCAGTTAAGTCACGAACTCGAGTATTTTCAGATACTCCAGCTTGTGCAAGAACTTGAGAAGCTTTAGTTTTACCGATTCCGAAAACGTAAGTAAGTGAGATAACTACTCGCTTATCGCGCGGAATATCAATACCTGCAACACGTGCCATACGTTCTGCACCTCCTTATAAATTAACCTTGTTTTTGCTTGTGTTTCGGATTTTCACAAATAACCATTACGACGCCTTTGCGTTTAATGACTTTGCATTTTTCGCAAATTGGTTTTACCGATGGACTGACCTTCATAACAGATAACCCCCTCCTGTAAGGAAGCGCACAGCGATAACTTTTCGTTACGCCAATGCTATTATTTATACCTATAAGTGATTCGTCCACGTGTCAGATCATATGGAGATAGTTCAATTGTGACCTTATCCCCTGGAAGAATACGAATGAAGTGCATCCGAATCTTACCTGATACGTGAGCGAGAATTTTGTGACCATTCTCAAGTTCTACACGAAACATCGCATTGGGAAGCGGTTCAATAACCGTTCCTTCTACTTCGATAACATCCTCTTTGACCATGTACTAAGGTTCCTCCCTTCAGTAAATCGTGTCTATATAAACTAGTACGGAATCCAACATAAAGCAAGTTTTATCAAAAGAGGGTTTTGCCTCTTCAAACAAAAAACCCCTAACATTCCTATAATAACATTAAAGCAAATCAAAATCGACTAATCACCTTACAAAATCAAGCTTTTGTCAAAATTTCATAGCCTGTTTCTGTTATTGCAATGGTGTGCTCATAATGAGCGCACTTTTTGCCATCTACGGTAACAACTGTCCAGTTATCTTCGAGCGTTCGTACATACCTTGAACCCGCGTTGATCATTGGTTCAATTGCTAGCACCATACCCTTTTTAAGGCGAATGCCTTTTCCAGGAGGTCCGTAGTTCGGAATTTGTGGATCTTCATGTAAGTTTTGCCCGACTCCATGGCCGACATACTCTCTTACAATCGAGAATCCAAGAGGTTCGGCATAATTCTGAATGGCATGGGAAATATCAGATAGTCTAGCACCAGGTTTGGCCTGTTCTAAACCACTATACAGTGCTGCTTCAGTTACCTCACATAACTGTGAATCATCGGCATTAACGGAGCCAACGGCATACGTCCATGCTGAATCTCCATGATATCCATTATGGTAGGCACCAATATCCAGACTGATTATATCGCCATCTTTCAGAACCCGCTCACCCGGAATACCATGCACCAGTTCCTCATTTACTGAAGCACATACACTGCCTGTAAATCCGTTATAGTCCTTAAAAGAAGGAACTGCTCCGTGAGACCGAATGAATCTCTCAGCAATTTGATCGAGTTCACCTGTAGTGACCCCTGGCTTAATATGTGGCTTGAGCTCTTGATGAGTTAGGGCCACAATTCGTCCAGCTTCACGCATAATTTCTATTTCCCTATCGGTCTTTAGAATAATCATGCATGGAGTCCCTTTAACAGGGAATCAATCTCTTCAAACACCTGATCGATTTCTTGATCGCCATGTATCGTTTGAAGATACTCTTTCTCAGTATAGAAGTCAATAAGCGGCTGTGTTTGCGCAATATTTACCTCTAGACGCTTTTTAACGGTTTCTGGTTTGTCGTCTTCCCTTTGAATCAGATCGCTACCGTCCACATCATCTTTGCCTTCAACCTTTGGTGGGTTAAAAAGCACATGATACGTACGACCAGAAGAAGAAACTCTTCTACCAGTTAAACGATCCATCAGTAGTTGCTCAGGAACATGAACATAGAGTACGTAGTCTAACGTACGACCTTGCTCAGCTAGAATTTCTTCTAAGGCTTGTGCTTGAGCTACTGTTCTAGGAAATCCGTCTAATAAAAACCCTTTTTTGCAATCATCCTGAGATAATCGCTCGCGTACTATACCGATTGTGACTTCATCTGGTACAAGGTTACCGCCGTCCATATAGGACTTAGCTTCCACACCAAGTTCAGTCTGATCTTTGATCGCAGCTCGGAACATATCTCCCGTTGAAATATGAGGTACCTCATATTTCTTAGAGATTTTTTCTGCTTGGGTACCTTTACCAGCACCAGGCAGTCCCATTAACATTAGATTCATTACGAGTCCCCTCTCATCCGTTCTCCCGACAACAAGCGAACGGGGCATAAACCCCGAATGCATGTTTACTTAATGAAGCCTTTATACGAACGTTTGATTAACTGTCCTTCGATTTGTTTCATTGTATCTAAAGCAACACCAACAACAATCAGTAGTCCTGTACCGCCAATCTGAATAGATGGTGGCAAGTTCATTACTTGAATGAAAATAACAGGAATAATGGCAACTGTAGCAAGAAACAACGATCCAACAAAGGTCAAACGGTATAAAATGCGAGTTAAGTAATTCTGTGTGGTTTTTCCAGGACGGATTCCAGGGATATATCCACCTTGCTTCTTAAGATTTTCTGCCATTTTTTCCGGATTAACCTGAATGAATGTATAGAAATACGTAAATGCAATAATCAACGCAACAAAAATGACCGCACCATATGGGTTTGCCGGCTTAAAGATATCCACAATCACTCTTGCTGTCGCGTTTTCTGTTCCAAAGAAACCAGCAATGGTTCCTGGGAAGTAGAATAGCGCTGAAGCAAAGATAACTGGGATAACACCTGACGCATTTACCTTTAATGGCAAGTGCGTAGATTGACCGCCCGTTGTAGCACGATTATTCACTTGACGTTTTGCATATTGAACAGGCACCTTACGTAAGGCCTGTTGAATGTAAATAACTCCTACAACAATCAGTAGAATGGCTAATGCAAGAACTAGTAGCGTAATAATACTTAGGAAAAGCTGATCTCCAGCACCCTGGATCTCAGATGTGTATATCTGATTAAGACCGTTTGGAATCCCAGCTGCAATACCTGCAAATATAATAATAGAGATCCCGTTTCCAACACCGTTTGCGGTGATTTGCTCACCCAACCACATAAGGAAGGCTGTACCAAGCTGTAAGAACTAATGCAATGAACAAATATGTCATTACACCAGGATTCTCAATCAGACCTGGAGCAAGTGTGTTGAAACCAATTGAAGTCCCTAATGCTTGAACAAAACCTAAAACGATCGTTCCATAACGAGTTACCTGTGCCAGCTTACGGCGGCCCGCTTCACCTTGTTTTGCCCATTCGGTGAACTTAGGTACCACGTCCATTTGTAACAATTGTACAACGATGGATGCTGTAATGTATGGCATAATACCCATAGCAAAAATCGAGAAGTTTCCTAGAGCCCCTCCCCCGAAGGTGTTCAAAAATCCGAAAGCATTTGCTTCATCAAAGAAGGTTAATACCTCGCTATTTGAACCTGGGATAGGAATAAAGCTTCCGATTCGAAAAACAATGAGCATAAGAAGGGTGAAAATAACCTTACGGCGCAAATCACCCACTCGGAAAATGTTGGAGATCGTCCGGAACATTAAACCACCTCGGTTTTTCCGCAAGCTGCCTCAATCGCTTCTACTGCTGTTGCTGAAAACTTGTTTGCTTTCACAGTTAGCTTTTTATCTAGCGTACCATTACCTAGTACTTTAATTCCGTCTTTTACGTTTTTAACTGTCTTAGACTCGATAAGAAGTTCCGGTGTAACTTCTGTACCCGCGTCAAAACGGTTAAGTGTATCAAGACTAATTACTGAGTACTCTTTACGAGTACGGTTAGTGAATCCGCGTTTTGGTAAACGACGGTATAGTGGATTTTGTCCACCCTCAAATCCTGGACGAACTCCGCCACCAGAACGAGAGTTTTGACCTTTATGACCTCTACCGCTTGTTTTACCATTTCCAGAACCGATTCCTCGGCCTACGCGATTACGAACTTTACGAGAACCTTCTGCAGGCTTCAACTCATGAAGTTTCAATGTCGACACCTCCTCTTTCAAAAATCGTCAATTAAGCTTCAATTTCTTTAACAGTTACCAAGTGGCTTACTTTATTAACCATACCGCGGATCGCAACGTTATCTTGTTGCACTACAGTTTGGTGCATTTTACGTAAACCTAGCGTGTTAACGGTAACGCGCTGAGTTTCAGGGCGACCAATCAAACTACGCGTGAGGGTAATTTCTAATTTCTTAGCCATTTAAATGTCCCTCCTTATCCTAAGAGTTCTTCTACGGATTTGCCACGAAGTTTTGCAACTTCTTCAGCACGTTTTAGGTTTGACAGGCCTTGGATTGTAGCACGTACCATGTTAATTGGGTTGTTAGAGCCCAATGATTTAGATAGGATATCGCCTACACCAGCAAGGTCAAGTACTGCACGAACAGGACCACCTGCGATAACTCCAGTACCTTCAGAAGCTGGCTTAAGTAGTACGCGACCTGCTCCAAAATGTCCTAGAATTTGGTGAGGAAGTGTTGTGCCTACAATTGGAACCTCAATAAGGTTCTTTTTTGCGTCCTCGACAGCTTTGCGGATTGCTTCAGGAACCTCCTGAGCTTTACCCATACCAAAACCAACGTGTCCGTTCTTGTCGCCAACTACAACTAATGCAGCAAAGCGAAAACGACGTCCGCCTTTAACTACTTTTGCCACACGGTTAACCGTAACGACTTTTTCTTCAAGTTCTAACGTATTAGGGTCAATACGACGCATTTATTTTCCCTCCTTATCTGTTCTTAGAATTTCAGACAAGCCTCGCGAGCTGCATCTGCAAGTGTTTGTACACGTCCGTGATAGATGTATCCGCCACGGTCAAAAACGATTGTTTCGTGTCCTTTTTCCACTGCACGTTTTGCTACAAGAGAACCAACTTTTTCAGCTGCTTCTTTGTTCGCACCGTTCTTAAGGTCAAGTTCTTTATCTAAAGAAGAAGCTTGAGCCAAAGTTACACGATTCACATCATCGATCAACTGAGCGTAGATGTGTTTCGAAGAACGGAAAACGTTAAGACGTGGACGTTCAGGCGTACCAGTAATGGCGCGACGAACGTGAGCATGTCTTTTCTTACGTGCCTGATTTTTGTTCGGCTTCGTAATCATTAAACGTCATTCCTTTCGCTAACTAATTAATTAATTATTTACCTGTTTTTCCTTCTTTGCGGCGAACATTTTCACCTTCGTAGCGAATTCCTTTACCTTTGTAAGGCTCAGGTAGACGAACAGCACGGATGTTAGATGCAAGAGCACCAACAGCTTGCTTATCAATCCCTTTAACAACTACTTTTGTATTTGAAGGAACTTCAACTTCGATTCCTTCAGCAGGAACGATCTCAACTGGGTGAGAGTATCCAACGTTAAGAACAAGTTTGTTTCCTGATTTAGAAGCACGGTAACCTACACCTACAAGCTCAAGTCCACGTTCGAAGCCTTTAGTTACACCTTCAACCATGTTGTTGATCAAGCTACGTGTTGTACCATGAAGAGCGCGGTGCTCTTTGTGATCCGATGGGCGTTCAACCGTGATCTCTTTTTCTTCTACGTTTACTTTCATGTCCGGGTGCAAATCGCGGCTCAGTTCACCTTTAGGACCTTTTACTTTAATAAAAGTACCTTCTAGTGTAACTGTAACATCACCAGGAACTTCAATTGGTTTTCTACCAACTCGGGACATACATTACACCTCCATTCGATTCAAACACACTCTTACCAAACGTAAGCCAGTACTTCTCCACCGACTTGCTGTTGACGAGCATCTTTGTCTGTCATAAGACCTTTTGATGTTGATACAAGCGCAATTCCAAGTCCGCCAAGTACACGAGGAAGTTCCCCTGATTTAGCATAGACACGAAGTCCTGGCTTGCTGATACGTTTAAGGCCAGTGATTACACGTTCGTTAGTCGAACCGTATTTAAGGAAAATACGAATCACACCTTGTTTGCTGTCTTCGATATATTCAAAATCGCGAATGAAACCTTCACGCTTCAAAATATCGGCAATTTCTTTTTTAATCGTTGAAGCTGGCAGCTCAAGCTTCTCGTGACGAACAAGGTTAGCGTTACGAATACGAGTAAGCATATCTGCGATAGGATCTGTCATAACCATGTTTAATTACCTCCTTCCCGTTCTAGGTATTACCAGCTTGCTTTTTTAACGCCAGGAATTTGTCCTTTATAAGCGAGATCTTTAAAGCAAATACGGCAAAGTTTAAATTTCTGTAATACTGAGTGCGGACGTCCACATTTTTCACAACGTGTATATTCTTGCACTTTAAATTTAGGTTTACGCTTTTGTTTTGCGATCATTGATTTTTTTGCCAATGTATTCCCTCCTATTCAAGAAGACTTAACTTACTTTTGAAACGGCATACCCATTTGAGTTAGCAATTCACGTGCTTCTTCATCAGACTGAGCAGTCGTTACGATAACGATATCCATTCCACGTACTTTATCTACTTTATCGTAGTTAATTTCAGGGAAAATTAGTTGTTCTTTCACACCAAGTGTGTAGTTACCGCGACCGTCAAAAGCTTTCTTTGAGATCCCACGGAAGTCACGAACACGTGGAAGAGATACACTAACTAATTTATCAAGGAAATCATACATACGTTGTCCGCGAAGTGTAACTTTAGCGCCGATTGGCATACCTTCACGAAGTTTAAAACCAGCAATTGATTTCTTAGCTTTAGTGATAACTGGTTTTTGACCAAGCGATCTCAGTTAATTCCTCAACTGCTTTATCAAGTGCTTTTGCATTTGATACGGCTTCACCAACACCCATGTTGATTACGATTTTATCTAGTTTCGGAACCGCCATCGTTGAGCTGTACTTAAACTTTTCAACTAGAGATGGAGCGATTTCTTGAGAGTACTTTTCTTTTAAACGACTCATTTATTGGGGCCTCCTTTCAAACGTGTTGATTACTTGTCTAGCGCTTCGCCAGAACGTTTTGCAACCCGTACTTTTTTACCGTTCTCTTCTTTATATCCAACACGTGTGCGCTCTCCTGATTTAGGATCAACGTGCATCACGTTAGATGAATGAATTGATGCTTCTTGGTTAAGGATGCCGCCTTGTGGATTATCCTGAGATGGCTTCGCGTGTTTCTTAACAAGGTTTACACCTTCAACAAGCACACGGCTCTTCTTAGGAAAAGCTTCAAGAACAACTCCTTGCTTACCTTTGTCTTTACCAAGCGATCACGATTACTGTGTCACCTTTTTTGACATGCATGTTTGACATATTTGCACCTCCCTGGGTCTTGCATTCAATCGTTACTTACAGAACTTCCGGAGCAAGAGAAACAATCTTCATGAATTGGTTATCGCGAAGTTCACGAGCAACCGGTCCAAAGATACGAGTTCCGCGCGGGCTCTTATCATCACGTACGATTACAGCTGCATTCTCATCAAATTTGATGTATGAACCGTCATTACGACGAGCACCTGTTTTAGTACGAACGATTACCGCTTTAACAACTTCACCCTTTTTGACAACGCCACCTGGTGTTGCTTGTTTTACAGAACAAACAATTACATCACCAATGTTAGCAGTCTTACGTCCAGAACCACCTAGAACTTTAATACATAGTACTTCACGAGCACCAGAGTTATCTGCGACTTTTAAACGGGATTCCTGTTGAATCATATGAATTTACCTCCCTTCGAATCAAAAGCTTCTATTAAATGATAACCGCTTCTTCAACGATTTCTACTAGACGAAAACGTTTGTCCTTAGATAGCGGACGAGTTTCCATGATTCGAACGATGTCACCAGCTTTAGCAGTGTTCTCTTCATCATGGGCTTTAAGTTTCTTTGAATATTTAACACGTTTTCCGTACAAACGATCTTTCTTGTAAGTTTCAACAAGAACACTGATGGTTTTATCCATTTTGTCGGAAACAACGCGACCTTGATATACCTTACGTTGGTTGCGTTCCATTTAGCAAACCTCCTCTTTAGCCGTTATTAATTCCAAGCTCACGCTCACGCAAAACGGTCTTTGTACGAGCGATTCCTTTACGTACCTCGCGGATACGTGATGGATTATCTAATTGACCAGTTGCTAGTTGAAAGCGAAGGTTAAATAACTCCTCTTTCAATGTTTGAGTCTGTTTTTCAATCTCAGCAGTGGTTAAATTACGGATATCATTAGCTTTCATTTGCGTCACCACCCAATTCTTCACGTTTTACAAACTTAGTTTTGAGCGGCAATTTGTGAGAGGCAAGACGAAGAGCTTCACGAGCAACTTCTTCTGATACTCCAGAGATTTCAAACATAATCTTACCAGGTTTCACAACAGCAACCCATCCTTCAGGTGCCCCTTTACCAGAACCCATTCGAACTTCTAAAGGCTTTGCAGTGTATGGCTTAGAAGGGAAAATCTTGATCCAAACCTTACCACCACGCTTCATGTAACGAGTCATAGCAATACGAGCAGCTTCGATCTGACGGTTTGTCACCCAAGAAGCTTCTGTAGCTTGTAGTCCGAACTCACCAAAGTGAACTTCAGTACCACCTTTTGCACGACCACGCATTTTTCCGCGATGTTCGCGACGATATTTAACACGTTTAGGTAATAACATGATTATTTGCCTCCTTCCTCTTTTTTAGTTCCTTTCGTTGGAAGGACTTCACCACGATAAATCCAGATTTTAACACCGATTTTACCATAAGTGGTATCTGCTTCTGCTGTACCATAATCGATATCAGCACGAAGTGTATGAAGTGGAACTGTTCCTTCGTTGTAATGCTCAGAACGCGCGATATCTGCTCCACCAAGACGGCCAGATACTTGCGTTTTAATTCCTTTAGCGCCAGAACGCATAGTACGTTGAATCGATTGTTTCATCGCACGACGGAAAGAGATACGATTCTCAAGTTGACGAGCAATATTTTCAGCAACAAGCTTAGCATCAAGATCAGCTTGCTTGATTTCAAAGATGTTAATGTGAACTCTTTTACCAGTTAGGTCGTTTAGCGCTTTACGAAGAGCTTCAACCTCTGATCCACCTTTACCAATAACCATTCCTGGTTTAGCAGTAGAGATAGTGATGTTCACACGATTAGCAGCACGCTCGATTTCTACTTTAGAAACGGATGCTTCTTTTAAGCGACTCTCAACATAGTCACGGATTTTAATATCTTCGTGAAGTAGGTTTGCATAGTCTTTATCTGCGTACCATTTAGACTCCCAGTCACGAATAACACCAACCCGAAGACCTATCGGATTAATTTTTTGACCCATGCGTTATCCCTCCTTCTTTTCAGTTACTACAATCGTAATATGGCTACTACGTTTGTTAATTTTGCTTGCACGTCCCATCGCACGAGGGCGGAAACGTTTAAGAGTTACACCTTCATCAACAAAGGCTTCACTAATAACAAGGTTATTAGGCTCCATCTCGTAATTGTGTTCTGCATTAGCAATAGCTGAATTCAGCAGCTTTTCTACTACCGGCGAGGCAGCTTTTGGAGTGTGACGTAAAATAGCCACTGCTTCTCCAACATTTTTGCCGCGAATCAAGTCTATAACCAAACGCACTTTACGAGGAGCAATACGAATTTGTTTTGCTACAGCTTTAGCTTGCATGGTCTTAAACCTCCTCTCTTCAATCCTTAACGTCTAGTTTTTCTATCGTCAGCAGCGTGACCTTTGTAAGTACGGCTTGGTGCGAATTCGCCCAAGCTTATGACCTACCATATCTTCAGATACGTATACCGGTACATGCTTACGACCATCATAGATTGCAAATGTATGACCGACGAAATCAGGAAAGATGGTTGAACGACGAGACCAAGTTTTAATTACTTTCTTATCGTTAGTTTCGTTAAGAGCTTCAACTTTTTTCATCAGATGACCATCAACAAAAGGTCCCTTTTTCAAACTACGGCTCATGAGATTACCTCCTCCCGTGATTGGCAACCGGCTCCCGGACTTGAGAACCGAAGCCATATCGCGTTATTTTTTGCGACGACGTACAATGTACTTGTCAGATTGGTTGTTCTTCTTACGTGTTTTGTATCCAAGAGTTGGTTTACCCCAAGGAGACATTGGAGACTTACGTCCGATTGGTGATCTACCTTCACCACCACCGTGTGGGTGATCGTTAGGGTTCATTACAGATCCACGAACCGTTGGGCGCTTGCCTAACCATCTAGAACGACCAGCTTTACCGATGTTCACAAGTTCGTGCTCAAGGTTACCAACTTGACCGATTGTAGCACGGCAAGTAGATAGGATGTAACGAGTTTCCCCTGACTTCAGACGAACAAGTACATACTGTCCTTCTTTACCAAGAAGTTGAGCTTCTGCACCAGCAGAACGAACTAGCTGACCACCTTTTCCTGGACGAAGTTCGATGTTGTGAATAATAGTACCGACTGGGATATTGATAAGTGGAAGAGTGTTACCCACTTTGATATCTGATTCTGCACCTGATTCTACAACAGTTCCGACCTTAAGGCCTTTTGGAGCTAAGATATAACGTTTTTCACCATCTGCATAGTGAAGCAACGCGATATTAGCAGAACGGTTTGGATCGTACTCGATTGTAGCAACGCGTCCTGGAATTCCATCTTTGTTACGTTTGAAATCAACAATACGGTATTGACGTTTGTGTCCGCCACCTTGGTGACGTACTGTCAATCTACCTTGGTTGTTACGTCCGCCTTTTTTGTGTAAAGGAGCAAGTAACGACTTTTCCGGCTTATCCGTCGTAAGTTCAGCAAAGTCAAGTACTGACATGCCACGACGACCGGCACTGGTTGGTTTATACTTTTTAATGGCCATGTTTAATTCCCTCCTTCTTTGTTAATGTTACCCTTCAAAGAAGTCTAGTTCTTTACTTTCAGGCGTTAATGTAACAATAGCTTTTTTACGGCGAGCCGTGTAGCCAGTGTAACGTCCGAAACGTTTTGACTTCCCTTTGGAGTTAATTGTATTGACATTAGAAACCTTTACTTCAAAGATTTCTTCAACAGCTGATTTAATTTGAGTCTTGTTCGCACGAACATCAACTTCAAATGTGTATTTCTTATCTTCCATCAGATCAGTTGAACGTTCAGTAATGATAGGGCGCTTTAAGATATCACGAGCGTTTGACATTATGCAAGCACCTCCTCTACCTTTTCAACAGCCGCTTTTGTTAAAACAAGCTTGTCGTGCTTAAGCACATCAAGAACATTAACAGAATCAGCAGTTAAAACTGTTACATTAGGAAGATTACGACTTGATAGTTCTACGTTCTCATTGTAGTCAGAAACAACAACAAGAGCTTTTTTAGCAATAGAAAGTCCAGACAAGACTGCTGCCATGTCTTTTGTTTTTACTGCATCAAATTTAAGATCTTCAAGCACAACAACTTCAGAAGCTAGCACTTTGCTAGATAGAGCTGATTTGATAGCCAAACGACGAACCTTCTTAGGAAGATTGAAGCTATAGCTACGTGGTGTTGGTCCAAAGACTACTCCACCGCCTACCCATTGTGGTGAACGGATAGAACCTTGACGAGCACGTCCTGTACCTTTTTGGCGCCATGGTTTACGACCGCCTCCACGTACTTCAGAACGTCCTTTAGTTTTGTGTGTTCCTTGACGAAGTGATGCTTGTTGCATTACAACCGCGTCATGTAAAACACTCTCATTTGGTTCAATTCCAAAAACGGAATCAGCTAGCTCGATATCGCCAACCTCTGAACCAGTTTGATTAAATACTGTAACTTTCGGCATGATGTGGCCTCCTTTCTTCTATAGATCGATTAGTTAGCTTTAACTCCGGACTGAATCGCTACATAGCCTTTTCTAGCTCCAGGAACATTTCCTTTTACAAGAAGAAGATTACGTTCAGCGTCAACCTTTACAATTTCAAGGTTCTGGATAGTCTTTGTTTCTCCACCCATACGTCCAGGAAGAAGTTTCCCTTTAAATACACGGTTTGGAGCAACAGGACCCATTGAACCCGGACGACGGTGGTAACGTGAACCATGGGACATCGGTCCGCGAGATTGGTTATGACGCTTGATAGCACCTTGGAAACCTTTCCCTTTAGATGTTCCAGTTACGTCTACGATATCGCCCTCTGTAAATGTTGTTACGCTAAGCTCTTGTCCGACTTCATAGTCATCTAGAGTAACGTTACGGATTTCCTTGATGTAGCGCTTAGGAGTCGTTTGGGCTTTTGCTGCATGCCCTTCTGACGGTTTCGTTGTGTTGTTTTTCTTCTGGTCAGCAAATCCTAGTTGGATCGCTTCGTAACCATCAGAATCAACTGTTTTCTTTTGCAAAACCACGTTTGGTTCAGCTTCAATTACTGTTACTGGGATGACTTCGCCATTCTCAGCAAATACCTGAGTCATACCGATTTTTCTACCTAAGATTCCTTTGGTCATCCGTTACACCTCCTATATTAATAGATAATTTATTGTTTGCCATTTTATTGAGAGCGGCATTGCCGCTTGAAAGCAGGTTATGAATTATAGTTTGATTTCAATGTCAACGCCAGACGGTAAGTCCAAACGCATCAACGCATCCACAGTTTGTGGTGTTGGATTCACAATATCAATCAAACGCTTATGTGTACGCATCTCGAATTGCTCACGAGAATCTTTGTACTTATGCACAGCACGAAGAACCGTGTACACTGATCTCTCAGTTGGAAGCGGAATTGGTCCTGATACACTTGCACCCGAACGTTTTGCCGTTTCTACGATTTTCTCTGCTGATTGGTCCAAAACACGGTGATCATAAGCTTTTAAACGAATACGAATCTTTTGCTTTGCCATTATAGCCCCTCCTTTATCGTCCATTTTTATAAACAGACATACTCCGCGAAAATTATCAACACTCTGCCATGGCAATGGGGCCGGGTGTATCAGCAACCTTCCGCATCATCGATGTCAATGCAGCACTCACTTCCATTTTCCCTGTTCTAAAATAGAACAAGATAAATATAGTTTGGGCACACTTCTACTATTATAATGACTTAGTCTTATAAATGCAAGGAGTTTCGAAAAGAAATTTATTGATAGACCAAGGTTTTTCTGAATTTCTTTTTTGATGATGGTAAAGATGCTACTGATAACCTTAAAAGACATTGACAGGGACCCCGTCTATGGCTTAACGATAGATATGGAAGAACGGGTAATCTGCAGTCGAGCCGCTACCGGGATGGAGGGCACGCTTTCCGCGGAAAGGCGTTGAACTAAACTGGCTAGCGCCATTTTATTTCAACCTTGCCTTTTAGTCCCGCAGGAGTCGGCCTCCCCATCCCGTCCGCTATGTCAGTGCGTCATATTTTTAAAGAATATCAACGGATTTTTACCTAGTTAATTAAATCTTATTAAAGGGATATTAAGAAAAAGAATAGAAGTATTCATCTACTTTTCAGAGATAGTAACGTATGAAGTAGTAGATAGGAAACAGTTTGACACAAAACGAAACAAACGAATCTTAAAATCAACAATTTGAATTAAAAGAATAACTTATAAAGAGGAACAAATCTATTGATTAAATTGACAGCATTACTATATTGAAATCCTCTGATCTGAATGTCACTCAATTTCATTTATAAATCAGCGCAAGACTTAGACGGTGACTTCCTGGAGCTGAGGCTCACAAGTGGCCCGGCCAAATCTCTTTTACTTGTGATGAACAGAAAAACCGAATCATTAAGTGATTTACACAACTTAATGATTCGGTTTTGTCATTCTTTTGCGTTTCTTACCTAGGCTCTTTTCCCCAAAAGAAAAAGCACTCCAATTTGGAGTGCTTTTCATGTGTTATTACTTCTGGATAGAAGCTACAACACCAGATCCAACTGTACGTCCACCTTCACGAATTGAGAAACGAGTTCCCTCTTCGATCGCGATTGGAGCGATAAGCTCAACAGTCATCTCAGTGTTATCACCAGGCATTACCATTTCAACGCCTTCTGGAAGGTGTACAACACCCGTTACGTCAGTTGTACGGAAGTAGAACTGAGGACGGTAGTTTGTGAAGAATGGAGTGTGACGTCCACCCTCGTCTTTAGATAGTACATAAACTTCAGAAGTGAAGTTAGTGTGTGGAGTGATTGTACCTGGCTTAGCAAGTACTTGACCACGTTGGATATCATCACGTGATACTCCACGTAGAAGAGCTCCAATGTTGTCACCAGCTTCAGCATAGTCAAGAAGCTTACGGAACATCTCAACACCTGTAACAGTTGTTTTCTTAGCATCTTCGTTGATACCAATGATTTCGATTTCGTCACCAACGTTAAGTTGACCACGCTCTACACGACCAGTCGCAACAGTACCACGACCAGTGATTGAGAATACGTCCTCTACAGGCATCATGAATGGCTTTTCAGTGTCACGCGGTGGAGTAGGAATATACTCATCAACTGCGTTCATAAGCTCGATGATTTTTTCTTCGTAATCTGCATCACCTTGAAGGGCTTTAAGTGCAGAACCTTGGATAACTGGAACGTCATCACCAGGGAAGTCATACTCAGAAAGAAGATCACGAACTTCCATTTCTACAAGCTCAAGAAGCTCTTCGTCGTCTACCATGTCACATTTGTTTAAGAATACAACAAGTGCAGGTACACCTACGTTACGAGAAAGTAGGATGTGCTCACGAGTTTGTGGCATTGGACCGTCAGCAGCAGATACTACTAGGATTCCTCCGTCCATTTGTGCAGCACCAGTGATCATGTTTTTAACATAGTCAGCGTGTCCTGGGCAATCTACGTGTGCGTAGTGGCGAGAATCAGTTTCATATTCAACGTGAGCTGTAGAAATTGTGATTCCACGCTCGCGCTCTTCTGGAGCACCATCAATAGCGTCATACGCCATTGCTTGACCTTTACCAGAACGCTTAGCAAGTACAGTTGTAATTGCAGCAGTTAGTGTCGTTTTACCATGGTCAACGTGTCCAATAGTACCGATATTGGCATGTGTTTTGGAACGATCGAATTTTTCTTTACCCATGATTCATTTCCTCCCTTTAATTGAACAATTCATTTATTTTTTTTAAGAAAGATGGAACTCCCTAGGGGTGTTGTACATCATCCTTAGCTTACAACAAAATACTTCTAGAAACAATCCGGAAAGGTTACTCTCCTGTTTGTTTCTTAATAATCTCAGCTGCCACACTCTTCGGTACTTCTTCATAATGATCAAAGAACATTGAGTACGTACCGCGACCTTGTGTACGTGAACGAAGAGATGTTGCATACCCAAACATTTCTGCAAGAGGTACAAACGCTTTAACAGTTTGTGCGTTACCGCGTGCTTCCATTCCTTCAACGCGTCCACGACGAGCTGTTACATCTCCCATAATGTCACCCATGTACTCTTCAGGTACAACAATCTCTACCTTCATAAGTGGCTCAAGAAGAACCGGGTTACACTTGGTTTTGGCATTTTTCAAAGCCATTGATGCAGCAATCTTAAAGGCCATCTCATTGGAATCGACGTCATGGTAAGAACCATCATAAAGACGAGCTTTAATGTCGATTAAAGGGAAGCCAGCAATCATACCGTTATCAAGTGCTTCTTCAATACCTGCTTGAACCGCTGGTACGTATTCACGAGGAACAACCCCACCAACAATTCCGTTCTCAAATTCAAAGCCTGCGCCCTCTTCGTTAGGAGAGAACTCAATCCATACGTGACCAAACTGTCCACGTCCACCAGATTGACGAACGAATTTACCTTCAACCTGTGCAGCTTGACGAATTGTCTCACGATATGAAACTTGAGGTGCACCAACATTCGCTTCAACTTTGAATTCGCGTCTCATACGGTCAACAATGATATCAAGGTGAAGTTCACCCATACCACCAATGATCGTTTGACCCGTTTCTTCATCCGTATGCGTTTTGAATGTTGGATCTTCTTCAGCAAGCTTAGCTAATGCCATACCCATTTTATCTTGGTCAGCTTTAGACTTAGGCTCAACTGAAAGGTGAATAACTGGTTCTGGGAAGTCCATTGATTCTAAGATAACAAGGTTCTTCTCATCACAAAGTGTATCACCAGTAGTCGTATCTTTAAGACCTACAGCAGCAGCAATATCACCAGAGTAAACCGTAGAGATTTCCTCACGTGAGTTTGCGTGCATTTGTAGGATACGTCCTACACGCTCACGCTTGTCTTTTGTTGAGTTACGAACATAAGAACCAGAGTCAAGCGTACCAGAGTAAACACGGAAGAATGTTAGTTTACCAACATAAGGATCCGTCATTACTTTAAAAGCAAGTGCAGAGAACGGCTGGTCATCACCAGGCTCACGTGTGATTTCTTCTTCAGAATCAGGCACATGTCCCGTGATAGCACGAACGTCAAGTGGTGATGGTAGATAAGCAAGAACCGCGTCTAGCATAAGCTGAACACCTTTGTTCTTAAATGCAGATCCACAGATTACAGGATAGAATTCAACGTTACACGTTCCTTTACGGATCGCTGCTTTGAGTTCTTCTTTTGAAATCTCTTCACCCTCAAGATATTTCATTGTTAAGTCTTCATCAAGCTCAGCAACAGCTTCGATTAATGATTCGTTAAGTTTCTCAGCTTGTTCTTTATACTCAGCAGGAATTTCAGTTGTTTCCCATTCCTTACCAAGGTCATCTTTGTAGATGTGTGCTTCCATTTCGATTAGGTCAATGATTCCAGTGAAATCATCTTCCGCACCGATTGGTAGCTGAATTGGGTGTGCGTTTGCTTGCAAACGATCACGCAATGTTCCAACAGAATACATGAAGTCCGCGCCTGTTTTATCCATTTTGTTAACGAATACTACACGGGGAACACCATATGTTGTTGCTTGACGCCATACAGTCTCTGTTTGCGGTTCAACACCTGATTGTGCATCTAGTACCGCAACAGCTCCATCCAATACGCGAAGTGAACGTTCAACTTCAACAGTGAAGTCTACGTGTCCTGGTGTATCGATGATGTTAATACGATGGCCTTTCCATTGAGCTGTTGTCGCAGCAGACGTGATTGTAATTCCACGCTCTTGCTCTTGCGCCATCCAGTCCATTTGAGAAGCACCTTCGTGAGTTTCACCGATTTTATGAACACGACCTGTGTAAAACAGGATACGTTCAGTTGCAGTTGTTTTACCGGCATCAATGTGTGCCATGATCCCGATATTACGCGTATCTTTTAAGGAGAACTCTCTTGCCATAGTGTATTTCTCCTTCCTCAACGGTTAGATGATGTACAAAAAGTCAGGTTAAATAGCTGTGCTCTTTAATCCT
This sequence comes from Alkalicoccobacillus plakortidis, assembly GCF_023703085.1. Classification (NCBI taxonomy): domain Bacteria; kingdom Bacillati; phylum Bacillota; class Bacilli; order Caryophanales; family Bacillaceae; genus Shouchella; species Shouchella oshimensis. Next base: position 83,820 of record NZ_JAMQJY010000005.1, read on the forward strand.
GCTTTTTGAAACACCTTTATTTTGTTTACGATCTTACCAGCGATAGTGAGCAAATGCTTTGTTTGCTTCAGCCATTTTATGCGTATCTTCGCGTTTCTTAACAGAAGAACCAGTGTTGTTAGCAGCATCAAGAATTTCGTTAGCAAGACGCTCTTCCATGGTTTTCTCACCGCGTAGACGTGCATAGTTTACCAACCAAGCGTAGACCTAAAGTTGTACGACGCTCAGGCTTTACTTCAATCGGTACTTGATAGTTTGTACCACCAACACGGCGGGCTTTAACTTCAAGAACTGGCATGATGTTTTTAAGCGCTTGGTCAAATACTTCCATAGGATCGTTTCCGCTACGTTCTTTCACTGTATCAAACGCATTATAAAGAATCGTTTGAGCAATTCCTCTCTTTCCGTCAACCATAATACGGTTAATTAAACGGGTTACAAGCTTAGAATTGTAGATCGGATCTGGTAATACGTCACGACGTGGGACTGGACCTTTACGAGGCATAGTTTCCCCTCCTTTCGAATAATAGGTGATTTAATAAATTATTTCTTTTCTTTTGGCTTTTTCGTACCATATTTCGAACGACCTTGCATACGGTTTTGAACGCCAAGCCGTATCAAGTGCGCCACGAACGATGTGATAACGTACCCCTGGTAAATCCTTCACACGTCCGCCACGAATAAGTACTACACTGTGCTCTTGTAGGTTGTGTCCGATACCTGGAATGTAAGCTGTAACTTCAATTCCGTTAGTCAAACGAACACGCGCATATTTACGAAGGGCCGAGTTCGGCTTCTTCGGAGTCATAGTACCAACACGTGTGCATACTCCACGTTTTTGTGGTGAAGATACGTTTGTTTGGGACTTTTTGAAACTGTTAAATCCTTTGTTAAGCGCTTGGAGAATCTGATTTCTTCCCTTTGCTTTCACGGCCTTTACGGATTAACTGATTAATAGTAGGCATGATGATCCCCCTTCCCTCTAAAATAAGACCACTGATCCTGGTGGTTCATGTTTAGGCAAAAGTAATGTTTTTGCCAAACGGACGACACCGATCGGCAAAAACATTATATTACTTCCTTAACGCTACAGTGGCTGCGCCGACATCAATTCCGCAAGCTTTTCCAAGCTTCCTCATTGAATCGACATATACAATCGGAATGCGCTTTGTCTGAGCTTTAAGCTCAGCCTGACTGACAATTCTACTATCAGCATCACTGGCAATAACAAGCTCACTAACAAGATCGTTGTCGAGCGCTTTAAGTGTCTGTTTCACACCAACGAATGGGTTTGATCCCTGTTCTACTTTTTCATAAGACATACGATATCCTCCAAAGCAACAGGTCTTCAGGCACACTTTGATATCTTAACACCCGGATATATGCGTGTCAACCACCTATAGTGCTTTTTTTATTCTTGTGTGATCATTTCTTCAAGCATTGCTTCTGCCTGTTCTTCAGGCGTCTGCTTTGTATGCTCAGAATGAATGCTCAAGTTACGGTAACGTTGCATTCCAGTACCGGCCGGAATCAGCTTACCAATAATAACATTCTCCTTAAGTCCAAGTAACTCATCACGTTTACCTTTGATTGCAGCATCCGTAAGAACACGAGTTGTTTCTTGGAATGATGCAGCTGATAAGAATGAGTCTGTCTCAAGAGACGCTTTGGTAATACCAAGAAGAACCGGACGTCCAGTAGCTGGGTTTTCTCCGTTGATAAGAACACTTGTATTCTCATCATTAAACTTCTGGATTTCGATTAATGCACCAGGAAGTACTTTGGTATCTCCGGAATCAGTCACACGGATCTTACGAAGCATTTGGCGAACCATAACCTCAACGTGTTTGTCTCCAATTTCTACCCCTTGCATACGGTATACCTTCTGAACTTCTTTAAGAAGATATTCCTGTACTCCATTCATACCTTTAACCTTCAGAAGCTCTTTTGGATCAACCGAACCTTCAGTAATGCTTTCACCAGCGACAACATGATCTCCTACTGAAACTCTGATTCGAGCACCATAAGGAATCGCGTATGCTTTTGTTTCAAGCTCACTTTTCACTGTAATCTCACGTTTGTCTCCATCTTTAAAGTCGATAATTTCACCATCAACTTCAGAGATAACCGCTTGACCTTTTGGATTACGAGCTTCAAATAGCTCTTGGATACGCGGAAGACCTTGTGTGATATCGTCCCCTGCTACACCACCTGTGTGGAATGTACGCATCGTAAGCTGTGTTCCTGGCTCACCAATGGATTGGGCAGCGATGATTCCAACTGCTTCTCCCACTTCAACGTCGCTTCCTGTTGCCAGGTTACGTCCGTAACACTTCTTACACACACCATGGCGTGTATTACATGTGAATACTGAACGAATGGTAACAGCTTCAACACCAGCATCAACAATTGTTTTCGCTGTATCTTCACCAATTAGCCCGTTTTTACCGATAAGAACATCATTTGATTCTGGATGACGGACTGTTTTAAAGGCCACACGACCAACTAGACGGTCATATAAACCTTCAATAACTTCATTTCCTTCTTTAATTGCTTGAACCTGAAGTCCACGGTCGGTACCACAATCATCTTCACGTACGATAACATCCTGTGCTACGTCTACTAGACGACGAGTCAGGTAACCTGAGTCAGCGGTCTTAAGTGCTGTATCCGCAAGACCCTTACGTGCACCGTGAGTAGAGATAAAGTACTCGAGTACTGTTAAACCTTCACGGAAACTTGATTTGATCGGAAGTTCAATGATACGTCCTGATGGATTCGCCATCAGTCCACGCATACCCGCAAGCTGCGTAAAGTTAGATGCGTTACCACGAGCTCCTGAATCACTCATCATGAAGATTGGGTTACTGCGATCTAATGTACCCATAAGCTTATTCTGGATAACATCTTTCGCTTCACTCCAGATAGAGATAACACGATCATAACGCTCTTCCTCCGTGATTAGACCACGACGGAATTGTTTAAGGATACGTTCAACCTTTTCCTCTGCTTCAGCAAGAATAACTTTTTTCTCTGCAAGAACAACGATATCCGCTACCCCTACAGTGATACCTGCTTTAGTAGAGTACTTAAATCCAAGATCCTTCATACGGTCAAGCATCTTAGAGGTTTCAGTAATCTTAAACTTCTTGAATACCTCAGCAATGATGTTTCCTAGGAAGCCTTTTTTAAACGGAAGGATTACTTCACGCTCAGTTAGCTCCTTTTTCACATCTGTAGAACTCGGCACAAGGTATTTAGATGGAGTTGCTACGCTAAGATTGTAATCAGTCGGCTCATTCATGTAAGGGAATGACTCAGGTAGAATTTCGTTGAAAATCAATTTTCCGACTGTTGTTAAAATCAGCATCTTTTCTTGCTCTTCAGTAAAGTTCGATTTACCTAAAGAAGAAACCGGCACAGCTACACGTGTGTGCAGATGTACATACCCATTCTGATAAGCAATAATCGCTTCGTTTGAATCTTTAAAAGTTGAACCTTGTCCTTTAGCATCATCACGTTCTAGCGTTAGGTAATAGTTACCCAATACCATATCCTGTGAAGGTGTAACAACTGGTTTACCGTCCTTCGGGTTTAGGATGTTCTGTGCTGCAAGCATTAAAATACGTGCTTCAGCTTGTGCTTCTGCAGATAGTGGTACGTGAACAGCCATTTGGTCACCATCAAAGTCAGCATTATATGCTGTACATACGAGTGGGTGAAGCTTAATTGCACGACCTTCTACAAGAATCGGTTCAAACGCTTGAATTCCAAGACGGTGAAGTGTTGGTGCACGGTTTAGTAAAACTGGATGCTCACGAATAACTTCTTCAAGTACATCCCATACTTCCGGCTGAACACGTTCTACCTTACGTTTTGCACTCTTGATGTTGTGAGCAAGACCTTTACTTACAAGTTCTTTCATCACAAAAGGTTTAAATAGCTCAAGTGCCATTTCCTTAGGAAGTCCACACTGATACATTTTCAAATGTGGTCCTACAACGATAACCGAACGACCAGAGTAGTCAACACGCTTACCAAGTAAGTTCTGACGGAAACGACCTTGCTTCCCTTTAAGCATATGAGAAAGAGATTTTAACGGACGGTTACCCGGTCCTGTAACAGGTCTTCCACGACGACCATTATCGATTAAGGCATCGACTGCTTCCTGAAGCATACGTTTTTCATTTTGAACAATGATATTCGGTGCTCCAAGATCAAGTAGACGCTTCAAACGGTTATTACGGTTAATTACTCGACGATACAAGTCATTTAAGTCAGAAGTTGCAAAACGACCACCATCAAGCTGTACCATTGGACGAAGCTCAGGTGGAATAACCGGAAGCACATCAAGTACCATCCAAGATGGCTCATTGCCAGAATGACGGAATGCTTCAAGAACTTCTAGACGCTTAATTGCACGAGTACGACGTTGACCTTGTGCAGTAAGTAGCTCTTCTTTTAGTGAATCAACTTCTTTTTGAAGATCAATATCAGCTAAAAGCTTACGGATCGCTTCTGCACCCATTTGCGCAGTAAAACCACGACCATATTTATCGTAATATGCTCTATATTCTTTCTCAGAAAGCAGTTGTTTCTTTTCAAGAGGTGTATCACCTGGATCCGTTACAACATACGATGCAAAGTAAATGACTTCTTCCAACGAACGTGGAGACATATCAAGAACTAAGCCCATACGACTTGGGATTCCTTTGAAGTACCAAATGTGAGATACAGGAGCAGCAAGTTCAATGTGACCCATACGCTCACGACGAACTTTAGCACGAGTGACTTCAACGCCACAACGATCACATACTACACCTTTATAACGAACACGTTTGTATTTACCACAGTGACATTCCCAGTCTTTTGTAGGACCAAAAATACGCTCGCAGAACAAACCGTCCTTCTCAGGTTTTAGTGTACGGTAATTAATGGTTTCCGGTTTTTTCACTTCACCTCTAGACCACGAACGAATCTTATTAGGTGATGCGAGACCTATTTTCATATACTCGAAGTTATTGACATCTAGCAAGGGGTTAACCTCCCTTTTGATTTCCGTATCTGTAATTCTTTCTGTCTAACAACACTTACAAAGCAGAAAATGAAAGCAACAGGGAGAGTGTCTAACATCTCCCGGTTGCTCATACTATTCTTTACGCCTTAGCACTTGGCTCAAAGTTCAAATTCAGCTTATCGTTTCCTTGTTCTTCTTCATCATCAAGCTCTCTCATTTCAATCTCTTCTTCGTTGCTAGAGAGCATTTTCACGTCCATACCAAGTGATTGAAGCTCTTTAATCAGAACTTTAAAGGATTCAGGTACTCCTGGTTCAGGAACATTCTCACCTTTTACAATGGCTTCGTATGTTTTCACACGACCAACCACGTCATCTGATTTCACTGTCAGGATCTCCTGAAGTGTATAAGCAGCACCATATGCCTCAAGTGCCCAAACCTCCATCTCACCAAAACGCTGTCCACCAAATTGAGCTTTACCACCCAATGGCTGTTGCGTAACAAGTGAATAAGGTCCAGTTGAACGAGCGTGCAACTTATCATCAACCATGTGAGCAAGTTTGATCATGTACATAATACCTACAGAGATACGGTTATCAAACGGCTCACCTGTACGTCCATCATATAGCACTGTCTTACCATCACGTGCCATGCCCGCTTCTTCAAGCGTACCCCAAACATCTTCCTCACGCGCTCCATCAAATACTGGAGATGCAACGTGGATACCAAGCTTACGAGCAGCCATTCCTAAATGAAGCTCAAGCACTTGTCCGATGTTCATACGAGAAGGTACCCCTAGTGGGTTTAACATGATGTCAATTGGTGTGCCATCAGGTAGGTACGGCATATCTTCCTCTGGAAGGATACGCGAGATAACCCCTTTGTTTCCGTGACGACCGGCCATTTTATCCCCTTCATGAATCTTACGCTTTTGTACGATGTAAACACGTACTAGCTGATTCACACCAGGTGGTAATTCATCTCCATCTTCACGATTGAAGATCTTAACATCAAGCACAATACCGTCTCCACCATGAGGTGCACGAAGTGATGTATCACGTACTTCACGTGCCTTCTCACCAAAGATTGCATGAAGTAGACGTTCCTCAGCTGTTAGTTCCGTTACTCCCTTAGGTGTAACCTTACCAACTAGAATATCACCGTCTTTAACTTCTGCACCGGTACGGATGATGCCGCGCTCATCCAGATTACGTAGTGCATCTTCACCAACGTTTGGAATATCACGAGTGATTTCCTCTGGTCCAAGCTTTGTATCTCTAGCATCAGATTCATATTCTTCAATGTGAATCGATGTATACACATCATCTTTTACAAGGCGCTCACTTAAAATGATCGCATCCTCATAGTTGTAACCTTCCCATGTCATGAAACCAACCATAACGTTACGGCCTAGAGCCATTTCGCCTTTTTCCATGGAAGGACCATCGGCAAGGATTTCACGCTTATCAACAATGTCGCCCTCTGCAACAATAGGACGTTGATTGTAACTTGTTCCTTGGTTAGAACGAATGAACTTTTGAAGACGGTATTTATCAAGGTCACCTTTTACATCCTGTCCGTCAACTTCTTCAATGCGACGAACCCAGATTTCCTTAGCCGTTACACGTTCAACTTCTCCACGGAACTTGGAAACAACCGCAGCTCCAGAGTCTCTTGCTGACACATGCTCCATACCTGTTCCAACAATCGGAGACTCAGGTACTAAAAGCGGAACAGCTTGACGCTGCATGTTCGCACCCATTAGGGCACGGTTGGAGTCATCGTTTTCTAGGAACGGGATACATGAAGTCGCGGCAGAAACAACCTGCTTAGGCGATACATCCATATAATCTAAACGTTCACGAGCAACAACTGTATTTTCTCCACGGAAACGAGCAATAATATTGTCATCAACAAATGCGCCATCTTCTGTTAACTTTGCATTCGCCTGTGCGACAACATAGTTATCCTCTTCATCCGCAGTTAGATAATCAATTTGTTTAGTAACCATACCTGTTTCAGGATCAACCCGACGGTATGGAGTCTCCATAAAGCCAAACTCATTCACCTTCGCATATGAAGATAAAGAGTTAATTAGACCAATGTTTGGTCCCTCTGGCGTTTCAATCGGACACATACGACCATAGTGAGAGTAGTGAACGTCACGAACTTCAAATCCAGCCCGCTCCCTTGTTAAACCACCGGGTCCGAGTGCAGATAGTCTACGTTTATGTGTCAGCTCAGCTAGTGGATTTGTTTGATCCATAAACTGAGAAAGCTGAGAACTACCAAAGAACTCTTTAATTGATGCGATTACTGGACGAATGTTAATTAACGCCTGTGGAGTAATCATATTTGGATCTTGGATCGACATTCTCTCACGTACAACCCGCTCCATACGAGATAGACCAATACGGAACTGATTTTGTAAGAGCTCCCCTACTGAACGTAGACGACGGTTTCCAAGGTGATCAATATCATCTGTATCGCCAACACCGTGTAAAAGGTTAAAGAAATAGCTGATAGCTGAAATGATATCTGATGGTGCGATATGCTTCACATCACGCTCTACCATTCCGTTACCAATAACATCTATTACTTGTTCACCTTCGCGATCACTCGGCGCATAGATTTTTACAGACTGGATATTAATCTCCTCGTCCTCAATAACGCCACCAGACGTGTACACTTTCTTGAAACCAACATTATTCTCTAAGTAAGGAATAATACGGTCAAGTGTACGACGATCAAGTACTGTACCCTCTTCAGCTAAAATTTCTCCTGTTTCTGGGTCTACTAACGTTTCAGCAATGCGTTGGTTAAAGAGACGATTTTTTATATGAAGCTTTTTATTCATCTTGTAGCGTCCAACATTCGCTAGGTCATAACGCTTCGGATCAAAGAAACGAGAATCAAGTAGACTCTTCGCATTTTCAACCGTTGGCGGCTCACCAGGGCGTAAACGCTCATAGATTTCTAGTAATGCTTTTTCTGTGCTGTCTGTGTTGTCTTTCTCAAGAGAATTACGAAGATACTCGTTCTCTCCAAGAAGATCGACCATCTCTTGATCCGAACCGAATCCAAGAGCACGCAAAAGAACCGTCACTGGTATTTTTCTTGTGCGGTCTATCCGGACGTAAACAATATCCTTTGCATCCGTTTCAAGCTCAAGCCACGCTCCACGGTTCGGGATGACAGTAGCAGTAAACCCTTTTTTTCCGTTTTTGTCTGTTTTTTGACTGTAATATACGCTTGGGGAACGAACCAGTTGCGAAACAATTACTCGCTCTGCTCCATTAATGACAAACGTACCGGTATCTGTCATAAGAGGGAAGTCGCCCATAAACACTTCCTGCTCTTTAACTTCACCTGTTTCTTTGTTAATCAAACGAACCTTCACACGCAAAGGAGCAGCAAACGTTACATCACGTTCTTTTGACTCCTCTACAGGATATTTCGGTTCTCCCAGGCTGTAGTCAATAAATTCCAAAACCAAGTTACCTGTGAAATCTTGGATTGGTGAAATGTCCTGGAACATCTCACGTAGTCCTACATCAAGAAACCATTGGTAGGAAGCTGTCTGAATTTCAATCAAGTTAGGAAGTTCCAATACCTCATTGATTCTCGCGTAGCTTCTACGCTGGCGGTGACGTCCATACTGAATTAGTTGTCCTGCCAACTGATTCACCCCTTAAATCTCGCGTTATAGTATCTAAAAAAGGCAAACAAAAATCTTACTAAAAGATGATTGAATGACCATTGTTCAAAAAAACTGACCTCACTTTACAATCATGCCACAATCAGAGCAAACTGATTATAGCAGTATAACCAAATTTATCTAGTCGTATTCCTTATAAAATAGCGATTTTACCGACTTCAACTAGAAAAATAGGCAATTGTACGCATTAAATGATAATACCACAAGGTAAATAATGAGTCAATTTTTTCTTGCTCGAATAATAAAATATCCTTTGTTTTTTTCCACAATCTCTACTTCATCAAAGAGTTGACCAAGTTTTTCAAGCGTTGAAGGTGCTCCTTGTTTCTTTTGAATCACTACCCAAAGCTCTCCACCCGTTTGTAAATGGGCATATGCTTGTTCATAAATTAAAAAAACTAACGCCTTACCAGCGCGTATTGGTGGATTGGTTACAATACCGGCATATTCATTATGCGGTACATGTTCAAACCCATCACTCTCATAAACCACGGCATTTTCCACTCGGTTTTGTCTTGCATTTAATCTCGCTAATGTGCATGCCCGCTCATTGACATCAATTAAATGCACCACTCGTTCGGGGTCAACTCTTGCAAGAGTTAATCCAATTGGCCCATATCCACAGCCAACATCAAGTAGATCCCCCTCTATTTCAGGGAATTGAAAATGCTCGATCAGCGTCCTGCTCCCAAAATCTACTTCATGCTTCGAGAAAACTCCCCTATCTGAAGTCAGACGCATTGTGTAACCACGTAAATCGGCAGTCCACGTCTTTTGCTCGCTTTGTGTACTTGGTTTGTTTGAATAATAGTGTTCAGACATCGTAACCCTCCATCCTGTTTTACCTATGGACAAAAAAAGACTCGCTATGGCGCGAGCCTTTTCTTATTCAACTAATTACTTAACTTCAACAGAAGCTCCTGCTTCTTCAAGCTTAGCTTTAACTTCGTTAGCTTCGTCTTGAGAAACGCCTTCTTTGATTGAAGCTGGAGCACCATCAACAAGTGCTTTCGCTTCTTTAAGACCAAGACCAGTTACTTCACGAACTGCTTTGATTACGTTGATTTTAGAACCACCAGCAGATTCAAGAATTACGTCAAATTCAGTTTGCTCAGCAGCAGCTTCGCCAAGCGCCAGCACCTGCAGCAGCTACAGGAGCAGCAGCAGTAACACCGAATTCTTCTTCAATAGCTTTTACTAGATCGTTAAGTTCAAGAACTGTCATTTCTTTGATTGCACCAATGATTTCTTCATGCGTTTTAGTCATTTGTAAATCCTCCTTGTTTTATAGGTGATTTTTCACCTTTGTTTGTTATTAGTTAGCAGGCAACTCTATTAAGCGCCTTGCTCTTCCTTTTGTTCTGCAACTGCTTTAGTAACAAGTGCAAAGTTACGAACTGGTGCTTGAAGCACACTAAGAAGCATAGAAAGAAGTCCATCACGAGATGGAAGCTCAGCCAACGCCTTGATTTGCTCAAGAGAAGCAACCTGACCTTCAATTACACCAGCTTTGATTTCTAACGCTTCATGTTTCTTAGCGAATTCGTTAAGAATCTTAGCAGGAGCAATAACGTCTTCTTTACTGAATGCGATCGCAGTAGGACCTACAAGCTGCTCATCAAGAGCAGTAAGTTCAGTCTCAGCCGTAGCACGACGAGTCATTGAGTTCTTGTATACTTTGAATTCAACACCAGCATCACGCAACTGTTTACGAAGTTCCGTTACTTCAGAAACGGAAAGTCCACGATAATCAACAACAACTGTTGACTGGCTTTCACGAAGCTTAGTAGCGATATCAGAAACAACCTGTTTCTTAGCATCAATTACTTTACTCATACATACACCTCCTGTTAGTCTTTTACGTTTATACCGCACATAAGCATATAAAAAGCCCTCATGCAGACATGAGGGCGTATGGATTCTAATGAAAAGAATCTATCGCTTACCTCGGCAGGATATTAAGCTAATAAGCCCCTGCTGTCTACGGTATAATCATTTTGTTTGTGCATTCATTGCGCACTTCAAGAAGTATACAGAATGAACACTCATGTTGTCAACGTTTATTTAGAAAGAGATGAAACGTTCACGCGAATTCCAGGACCCATTGTAGATGCAATTGCTACGTTACGCATATACGTACCTTTAGCAGCACTAGGCTTAGCTTTTAGCAATGTATCAATGATTGTCTTGAAGTTCTCAACAAGTTTGTCATCCTCAAATGACACCTTACCGATTGGCACGTGTACGTTACCGGATTTTTCAACACGGTACTCTACTTTACCAGCTTTGATTTCGTTAACAGCTTTTGTTACATCAAATGTAACAGTACCTGTTTTAGGGTTTGGCATTAGGCCTTTTGGTCCAAGTACACGACCAAGCTTACCAACTTGAGCCATCATGTCTGGAGTAGCTACGATTACATCAAAATCAAACCAACCTTGGTTGATTTTGTTGATGAAATCCTCTTCTCCAACATAGTCAGCACCAGCAGCTTCAGCTTCTTTAGCTTTATCACCTTTAGCAAAAACTAGAACGCGTTGTGTTTTACCTGTACCATTTGGAAGCACAACTGCTCCACGGATTTGTTGATCCGCTTTTTTCGGGTCTACACCCAAACGAACAGCAACTTCAACAGACTCGTCAAATTTAGCTGTTGCTGTTTTCTTAACAAGTTCAATCGCTTCTGCTGGAGAATACGTAGTATCCTTATCAACCAGCTTTAGAGCTTCTTGATACTTTTTACCTTTTTTAGCCATGATTCTTTTCCTCCTCAATTGTGGTTTTAACGGATAGTCCTCCCACTACAGAAGGTTGCGCCCTGTCTAACAGGTAAGAGGAATAACCCTCAATCGCAACCTCCAGTAAACGGAACAATTAATCTTCGATCGTAATTCCCATGCTACGAGCTGTTCCTTCAACCATACGCATAGCGGATTCAACATTCGCTGCGTTGAGATCTGGCATCTTAGTTTCAGCAATCTCGCGCACTTTATCACGCTTAACAGTTGCAACTTTATTTCGGTTCGGCTCTCCAGAACCAGACTCGATTCCAGCTGCTTTTTTAAGCAATACCGCTGCAGGCGGAGTTTTTGTGATGAACGTAAAAGAACGATCCTCAAAAACTGTAATCTCAACAGGAATGATAAGACCTGCTTGATCAGAAGTACGAGCGTTAAATTCTTTACAGAAACCCATAATATTCACACCTGCTTGACCCAATGCAGGACCAACCGGTGGAGCTTGGATTCGCTTTCCAGCAGGGATTTGCAATTTAACCATTTTAATTACCTTTTTAGCCACGTGACACACCTCCTTAAGTCCGTGATGTGGTTATCCGGATGATTTTCATCCTCCCACTCAAAAAACGGATGCATTCATGCACCCGATGGCTCATGTTATCAAACCATATCAAACATGAAAATTCTATCACCTTCGCAGATAGATATCAAGTCATTTTTTAAATCTTTTCTACTTGGTTATAATCAAGCTCAACCGGAGTCTCGCGTCCAAACATGTTCACATGAACCTTAATCTTTTGTTTTTCCACTTGAATTTCTTCAATTGTTCCAACAAAATTCGCAAAGGGACCTTCTTTCACTTTCACAGATTCTTTGATATCAAAATCAATTTCTGCTCGTGGTTGTTCAACGCCCATCTGCTTAAGGATACTTTCAACCTCATCAGGAAGAAGAGCCGTTGGTTTAGAACCAACGCCAGAAGAACCGACAAATCCAGTTACTCCAGGTGTATTACGAACAACATACCAAGAGTCATCTGTCATAATGATTTCTACCAACACGTAACCAGGAAATACTTTGCGGGTTACGGTTTTTGTCTTACCATTTTTTACTTCTGTTTCTTCTTCAACAGGAACAAGCACTCGAAAGATCTTATCTGCCATATCCATAGATTCCACACGCTTTTCAAGATTTGCTTTAACCTTGTTTTCATAACCTGAATACGTATGAACTACATACCAATTTTTCTCCATTGTGGCTAGGACCAGCTAGTCCTATTCGCCTCCTTTCTAGTACTCATTTCATGCTCTAATAATACGACCGCACTCCTAGAGTAGGCGAACTAATTCCGAAATTCCCAAATCTACCACTGCAAAAAAGACAGTCATAATCGCAACGGTTGCAAGAACCACTAGTGTGTAACGTGTGAGTTCTTTGCGCGTTGGCCAACTGACTCTTCTCATCTCTTGAGCAACACTTTGAAAGAAATTACCTAATTTACCGGCCAAGGGAACACCTCCAGCACCATATAATTATGGTCATGATCAAGTCTATCTAAACAGCCGCATTCCGAAGACAAGATTCCTCAAAATAAAAAAAGAACCGCTGCATTCATTCAAATGCGGTTTAGTACAAAGACGCTATAAAAGTCGTTTCCTTATTCACAGAGATTAGTAACAGTCTATATCAATAAAGAGAACAATTATAATTACACATGCTCTTTGATACTAGCATGTCAAGAAATTTGTGTCAATCTTTGGTTAATGATTTTCAAAGCAAAAACGGCACATTGCTCCAAGCCTTGTACCGTTATTGATTCTATAGCGTAACACCTTTTAATTCCACGTAACGCTCCAAGCTTACGTTTCACCCGTTGCAGCGCATTATCGATTGATTTCACATGACGATTAAGATCAGACGAAATCTCTTGATAGGTTCTGCCATCTAGATAAAGCAGAAGGACTTGCTGTTCTAATTCACTGAGGATTTCCCCCATTTTTAATTCAATATTTTCAAACTCTTCTTGATTGATGAGAAGCTCTTCTGGATCCGTCACTCGATTTCCACAAATGACATCAAGTAATGTGCGATCTGACTCCTCGTCATAAAGAGGTTTGTCTAGAGACACATAGGAGTTGAGGGGGATATGCTTTTGCCTGGTAGCCGTCTTAATAGCAGTAATAATCTGCCGTGTGATACACAACTCCGCGAACGCCTTAAAGGAGGATAGCTTGTCCCCATTAAAGTCTCGTACAGCCTTATACAGACCTATCATTCCCTCTTGAACAATATCTTCATGATCAGCGCCAATCAAAAAATACGATCGTGACTTAGCACGAACAAAATTCTTATATTTGTTAATTAGATATTCAAGTGCCTGAGTATTTCCGAGTCTTACTTGTTCCACGAGAAAGCTATCATCAGCCTGTTCAAATCCGTTACCAGGCTTTGTAAAAGTTGGTTCAAGCTGAAGCTCTGCAGTCACAATAATACCCCCTCGGCCAAGGCCACTAACTTAATGTTTAAACGTATTATATAGCACAGTTTTCCAGGAGGTCAACCTCTCATCTCTCACCACGTCGCCATTTTTCAAAAATTTCAGTTAGCTCCTCACTAAGATAAGCATGTGTCGGTTTTTGTTGTTTCTTGGCAGTTTCGACCATTTTTGCAATTCCTTTTGTTGCCATTTCTGTCTCTATCAAAAGTTCTCTGGCTGACTTTCTCAACGCACCGCTTCCGAAAATAACAGACTGCTCCGCAAAATCGGAAGTAGCTACGTGAATGGTTGTATCCACACGCTTTAATTCCCGCACTAATCGCTCAATACGTTCATCGGCTGTCTCTAATTTCCGTGTGTAAATGACTTCAACTCGATGATTTTTATAAGACTTGCCTATACCTGAGACCATGTGTGCATCAAAAATAACGGTCACTTCGTCTCCTGAATATGCTTGGTACTCCGCCATCTTGCTAATTAAGAGATCTCTTGCCAGTTCCAGGTCTTGGTCCTTTAAATCTCGTAGCTTTGGCCATGCACCAATAATATTATAACCATCAACCAGCAGAATGGTTCTCATTGTTATCGACTTCCTAAAGGAGTACGTTTGCGGTGCACCTCATACATAAGTAAACTTGCAGCAACAGATGCATTTAGTGAGGTAACCTTACCGACCATAGGAATATAGACAAGAAAATCACACTTCTCTTTAACAAGACGGCTCATTCCTTTTCCTTCACTGCCTATAACAAGCCCTAGTGACATATCAAAGGATGCGCCACGATAATCTTCACTTGCAGAGGCATCTGTGCCTGCAAACCACACCCCGCGCTTCTTCAACTCGTCCATCGTACGTGCGATATTTGTAACCCTAACAACCGGTACGTATTCAATTGCCCCTGTAGACGCCTTAGCAACGGTCTGGGTCAGACCAACTGCACGTCGCTTCGGAATAATCACTCCGTGTGCACCTGATGCATCCGCAGTACGCAGGATCGAACCAAGGTTATGTGGATCTTCAATCTCATCTAGTACCAAGAAAAACGGTTCCTCATTTTTTGCTGCTGCACGCTCAAAGATATCATCAATCTCTGCATACTCATACGCTGCAACTGACGCCACAACGCCTTGATGATTCTCACTACCAAGTAACGACTCCAGCTTCTTTTTAGGTGCAGTCTGGACAAGTATATTCTTTTCCTTCGCCACTTGAATAACCTTACTCATTGACCCTTTTTGTGAGCCCTCCGCAATCCAAATTTTATGAATCGCATGACCAGATCGGAGCGCTTCTAAAATGGGATTCTTCCCTGCAATAAACTCATCACTCATGATTTTGTGCCCCTCCTTCAGTTCCTTCTTGTTTATTCTCAAATTCGCCTAAAGCCATTTGAATAATCTCATCTAACCGGTTTGATTCGTTTGAAACATATAAATACCCAAGTAAAGCCTCAAAGCCTGTGGAATAACGATAGGTCGTCACATTTGTATTTTTTGGCACAGAACCGGACTTGGCATTACGTCCTCGCTTAATGACCATCATCTCCTGCTCTGTAAACACGCCATTCTCTTCCAAGCGATGCACCATCTCCGCCTGTGCCTTAGCTGACACATATTGTGTCGCCTCCACATGCAGTGCATGAGGTTTTACTTTGCCCTTCGCTAACAGGTAATACCGCACGTACATATCCAGTACCGCATCACCCATATAAGCAAGAGCCAAACCATTTAATTGCTTTAAATCCGTTGTTGGTTTAATAATTTTCATGCGCGAGCTTCTCTCTTCCAACGTACCCCCTGAGGCGTATCTTCAAGCAATATACCTTGAGCTTTTAGCTGATCTCGGATGTCATCTGCTTCTTGAAAATTCCGTTCGACCCGTGCTTGGTTACGTTTTTCAATGAGTTGATCAACTTCTGCATCCAGTAGCTCTGTTTCCTGGTGAAGCTCAAGTCCAAGCACTGCTCCAAGCTCATCAAATAATGTGATAAATGCTTCTAAAACAGCCTTAGATGTTTGACGTTCACGACTGTAAATATTCGCTTCCTTTGCAGCATCAAATAATACGGAAATTCCGTTTGCGCTATTAAAATCATCATCCATTTCTGCAATAAAACGTGTGCGTAGCTCTGCAACTTTGTCTAACCAACCTGCCTGCTCTCCGAAGTCAGCCGAGTCGTTTAACCTATGCTTCATTGAGGCAAGAGCTGTTTTAATTCGTTCCAGACCATTTTTTGCTCCTTCAAGTAGTTCAGAGCTGAAATTAATTGGGCTGCGGTAATGAGCCGTCAGCATAAAGAAACGAACAACTTCTGGTGAATGCTGTCGAATAATATCATGAGCTAAAACAAAATTCCCGAGTGATTTTGACATCTTTTCATTATCAATATTAATGAAGCCATTATGCATCCAATAGTTCGCCATTTGCTTATCTGTCAAGGCTTCCGACTGTGCAATCTCATTCTCGTGGTGTGGAAACGCAAGATCTCGTCCACCTGCATGAATATCTATGGTATCCCCTAAATATTTTTTTACCATAGCCGAACATTCAATATGCCAGCCTGGTCGACCATTACCCCAAGGGCTCTCCCATGAGATTTCACCTTCTTTAGCAGCCTTCCATAGAACAAAATCAAGTGGGTCTTCTTTTCGTTCATCTACTTCAATTCTTGATCCACTTTTTAAATCATCAATTGATTGTGAGGAAAGCTTCCCATAATCTTTGAATTTTCTAGTTCGGAAATAAACATCTCCACCAGAGGCATATGCATAGCCTTTTTTCTCAAGCACTTCAATAAACTCCACTATGTCTGGAATGGTCTCTGTCACTCTTGGGTGTTTATCAGCTGGTTTTACTCCTAGTGCACATGTATCTTGATGATAAGCTTCAATAAAACGATTGGCTACATCAAACACATCTTCGCCTAATTCATTAGCTGCACGAATAATTTTGTCATCTACATCTGTAAAGTTAGAAACAAATAACACTTCATATCCGCGATACTCTAGGTATCTGCGCACCATATCATAGACAATTGGCGGACGGGCGTTTCCAATGTGAATATAATTGTAGACTGTTGGTCCACATACATACATCTTAACCTTACCTTGCTCAATCGGAACAAAGGGCTCTTTTTTCATGGTTAAGCTATTTAAAATCTGAATCGCCATACAATCTTCTCCCTTGGTTTTGTTGTTCTCTTAGCATAATCAGCTTACCTATTTATCGTGACGTATTTTCTGATTGTAAAGCTCTTTTTTTAATTTAGCCAATTCGTCTTCTAATTGTTTAAATTTATCTGCAACTGGGTCAGGTAGAATATGATGATCTAGTTCATGGTCTACTTTACATCCATTCTTCACGACAATCCGGCCCGGTATTCCTACAACCGTTGAATTAGGAGGTACTTCCTTCAACACAACAGAACCAGCGCCGATTCTTGAATACTCTCCAATTGTAAACGATCCAAGGACCTTTGCTCCACTTGAAATCATGACCCCGTCGCGCACCGTTGGATGCCTTTTTCCTTTTTCCTTACCTGTTCCACCAAGTGTTACATTTTGATAGATCGTCACATTATCACCGATCTCACAGGTTTCACCAATCACAACACCCATACCATGATCTATAAATAAACGTTGTCCAATGACCGCTGCCGGGTGAATCTCGATGCCGGTAAAAAAGCGGCTAAATTGGGCAAGTAGCTTTGCTAGAAAATAGAGCTTCCATTTCCAAAATCCATGAGCCAATCGATGCGCCCAAATTGCATGAACACCTGAATACGTAAAAATGACTTCCATTCGACTTCGTGCTGCTGGATCCTGACTGAACACAACATCCACATCATTGATTAACGTTTTAAAAATCCCCATACCTACACTCCCCCCTTTCCTCAATAAAAAAAGCCTCTGTACATCTATGATGTACAGAGGCGCAGACAGCACGGTTCCACTCTGTTTTTTTGATAACAATTAACTGCTATCAAACTTTATGAGCGTGTAACGGCGCAATCCGCTTTTCCCTACTAAAGGTCGTCCTGGTTCAGAAAAAGTCTCATGGGTGCATGTTCAACCGATTCCGTTACGTCGCTCTCAGCAAATGCGACGTTCTCTGGGTACCGAATCTAAGGTTGCCCTTCCCAATCAACAAGATGTGTATATGCAATTATTATCCGTTTAATGAAGCTGCTTGTGATAAACGAGCAGAAATCGTTGCTTTGCCCAATAATTCAATCGTATCAGGCAACTCAGGACCATGCGTTTGTCCAGTTGCAGCAACACGTATTGGCATAAATAGTTTCTTACCTTTATGTCCTGTTGCTTTTTGTGTTGCTTTAATGGCAGCTTTAATTTGTGGAGCTGAAAAATCCTCTAAAGAATCCAACTCACTAACAAAGTGATTCAGAACCTCAGGCACTTGCTCTTCATTTAATACAGCCTTTGCTTCCTCATTATACTCAATTTCCTGCTTAAAGAACAGTTCTGTTAGCTCTACGATTTCAGCGCCATAATGAAGCTGTTCTTGATACATCCCAATGAGCTTACCTGCCCACTCTTTGCGCGTTTCGTCTAGATCCTCTTCAAGACGACCAGCTTTAATTAAATGAGGTAAAGCTAGATCAATGACTTTTTCCAAAGGAGCGGCTTGAATGTATTGGTTATTCATCCATGCCAACTTATCTGTATCAAATACAGCCGGAGCTTTTGAAACACGTTCTAAGCTGAACTGCTCAGATAATTCATCCAGTGTAAAAATCTCTTCTTCTCCTACTGGTGACCAACCGAGCAACGCAAGGAAGTTCACAAGCGCTTCAGGTAGGTAACCAAGCTCTTGGTATTGTTCTACAAACTGAATGATGGATTCATCACGCTTACTCATTTTTTGACGGTCTGGATTTAAGATAAGCGAAGCATGGGCAAATCTAGGCTTTGTCCAACCGAATGCTTCAAATACCAACGCCTGACGTGGAGTATTAGATAGATGCTCTTCCGCACGAATTACATGCGAAATTTTCATCAAATAATCATCAATGACAACCGCAAAGTTGTACATAGGAACGCCGTCTGTACGAGAGATAACAAAGTCACCAATGCCATCTGTTTCAAATGATACATCTCCACGGACCGAGTCTTCAATCTTCACAACTTGGCCTTGCGGAACACGGAAACGAACAACTGGCTTAAGCCCCTTATTTTCGTATGCCTGACGCTGTTCCGGTGTTAAGTCACGATCACGTCCACTATACTTAGGTGCCTCACCACGTGCTAATTGAGCAGCACGCTCCGCTTCAAGCTCTTCTGAGGTCATATAACAGTAGTACGCCTTTCCTTCATCAAGTAGCGTCTGAACGTATTCCTTGTAGATATCAACACGTTCCATACTGCTGTAAGGTCCGTATTCTCCACCAATGTCGATACTTTCATCCCAATCCATTCCTAGC
This sequence comes from Alkalicoccobacillus plakortidis, assembly GCF_023703085.1. Lineage (NCBI taxonomy): Bacteria > Bacillati > Bacillota > Bacilli > Caryophanales > Bacillaceae > Shouchella > Shouchella oshimensis. The sequence goes on from NZ_JAMQJY010000005.1 coordinate 103,231, forward strand.
CATTTTAAGCTGTCTAGTAACTTCTCTTTTGCCTGTTCTACATTACGAGCTTGGTCTGTATCCTCAATACGAAGGATGAATTTTCCTCCTTGATTACGTGCAAACAAATAATTAAATAATGCCGAACGTGCGCCTCCGATGTGAAGGTGACCCGTTGGACTTGGCGCAAATCGTACTCGTACGTTGCTGCTCATGTTCAAACACCATCCATTTCATTAATCTTCTATTAATCGTTATCTTCTGTAGTCGGCTTCTATTTTAACACCATTAGTGAAAACATTCACCTATGCTTGTTCAATTAGAATAACAGCCTGTGCAGCGATTCCTTCACCACGACCGGTAAAGCCTAGTTTTTCCGTTGTTGTCGCTTTTACATTCACCTAAGTTGGATCTGCTTCTAAAAGCCGCGCAATTTGATTTCTCATATCTTCAATATGAGGCGCCATCTTGGGAAGTTGCGCCATAATAGTACAGTCTACATTTCCAAGCTTAAATCCACGCTCTTTGACTAATGACCATACATCTTGAAGCAACACTTTTGAATCTGCATCCTTAAATTCCTCGCTAGTATCAGGGAAATGTTTTCCGATATCCCCTTCACCAATGGCCCCCAGAGCAGCGTCTGCAATTGTATGCAAAAGCACATCTGCATCAGAATGCCCTAGTAATCCTTTCTCATATGGAATTGTAATACCTCCAATGATTAAAGGACGCCCTTCAGTTAATTGGTGAACGTCAAACCCCTGTCCGATTCGAATCATGTTCCATTCTCCTTTTTCGTAAAATTGCCTCTGCCATTAGTAGATCCTCCGGTGTTGTGATTTTCACATTGCTATAATCACCCTCCACCATAACGACCCGCGTATCCATCCATTCCATGATGCTTGCATCGTCTGTTGCTACAAACGCCTTCTCTTCCGCTTCTTTATGAGCGTCTAATAAGGAATCGCGCCAAAAAGCTTGCGGAGTTTGAACAGACCACAATTCAGTACGATCAATTGTTTCGGCAATTTGATGATCCACCACTCGTTTAACGGTGTCTTTCATCCTCACACCAACAATGGCCGCACCTTCTTCATTTGTGGTTTTGATAAGTTCATGGATAATCGATTTCCTAATAAACGGCCTGGCTCCATCATGTACTAACACAATCTCATCAGGTCCTTCTAATTGCTTTAAGCCTTCATATACACTTTGCTTGGCGTTCTTCACCACCAACAGCAATCTTTTTGACCTTTTGGATGTTATAGTCACTGACAATCTCTTGCATGGCCTCTATTTCAGATTCATTCGCAACAAGAACAATTTGCTTGCATTGCTCGTCCTCTTCAAACACTTGTAATGTGTACGCAATGAGTGGTATTTGATTTAATTCAATAAATTGCTTGTTCATTCCAACTTTCATTCGTTTACCCTGCCCAAGCAGCTGGGATCACAATACTGTACATCATCATGCCCTCTCCAATTCTCATACATGCATTCGTTTTATTTTAGCATGTCCATCCCAATGTTTACACACATTTAGCTGGATTAAACGATGAAATAGAAAAGAAAAAACGCCAGTGTCCCGGCGCTTTTTTTATAATGAACATGTTAGAGTGCTTTTTCATATACCTTTGGTTTCGCAAAAATCATTCGACCTGCACTTGTTTGAAGTACACTTGTCACAACAACATCAATTTGTTTACCGATAAACTCTCGACCGCCTTCTACAACGATCATCGTGCCATCATCTAAATACGCGACGCCTTGATGGTGTTCCTTGCCATCCTTAATCACCTGAACATTCATTTTCTCTCCAGGTAGGACTACTGGTTTGACGGCATTTGCTAAATCATTAATATTTAGTACAGCTACGCCTTGCAGCTCACATACTTTGTTTAAGTTAAAATCATTTGTGACTACAACACCATCTGAGATCTTTGCGAGCTTCACAAGCTTACTGTCAACCTCTTGAATGTCCTCAAAGTCACCGTCATAAATCTCAACATCAATTGGTAATTCTTTTTGAATTTTATTCAGAATATCCAGTCCACGTCTTCCACGATTTCGTTTAAGCGCGTCCGATGAATCCGCAATATGCTGAAGCTCCGCTAGAACAAATTCTGGTATAACTAACGTACCTTCAAGAAAACCAGTTTTACAAATATCCGCAATCCGACCATCAATAATCACGCTAGTATCAAGGATCTTGAGCTTTTTATGTGATTCTGTTTGTTCATCAGCTTTCTTGTCTTTTCCTCCGCCACGATTAACCAAAAACAGTTGTACAAGCTCGTCCCGTTTTTTAAAACCAATTTGGAAACCAAAATAACCAAGAATGATTGTCACAAAGATAGGTAAAATGTTTTGCACGCCTGGAATTTGCAGTTGCGCGATTTGACTACTAATTAAATATCCTATAACCAAACCCAAAATTAATCCAAGTGTTCCTGACATGATATCTGTTAACGAAGCTTTTAAAATTCGTTCCTCAAGAACTTTCATTACATTTACAATGTAACGTGCCAACCACATTGATACAATATACATAAGTAAAATCCCAATAGCCATACCAGTAAATTCATTCTGTATCCAGGCGGGAATACTATCATTAGTAAAAAGTTGGATAAGTTCAGGAATAAATAAGAAGCCTAGAGCCCCGCCAGCTACCATTAAAAATATTTTTACGATCCACGTCATCATAACGGTCCACCTCCTTCTAGCTATTATAGACAAGATTTAGGAATCAAAACCTAGTAAACTGGAATTTTACACAAGACATCCATAAAACAACATTTTTAAGACTTAAAAATATAACCGATTGTCACAATTACAGATGACGATCAATAAAAAGTTGCTCCTGAATTCGGTTTAAGCCGTTCTTAATCATCTTCGCTCTTGCCTCTCCAATACCATCTACTTCATCCAATTTATCTGTATCTGCTAGCACGATATTGGACAAAAATTCATACTCGTTAATTAGATTTTCAATGATTTGTGATGGCAGCCTAGGAATACGATGCAGAATTCTGTATCCTCGTGGCGAAACCACAAACTCAGTGAGATTCACATTTTTTGGGTAGCCAAGTGCCTTTATAATGGCAGGTTCGTCTAATAAATCTTCCGTTTGTAGGTCGGTAAGATCCTTCAGAGTCTTTGATACATCTTGCTTACTGTCTTTCACATAATCCTTTAACAAAAAGGCAGCTTCCTTCTCTGTGTCTGAGACAAGCTCTTTTAATTGCATCGTAATCAAACGACCTTCGTCTCCAAGTTCATTGATGTAGTTCAGAATCTCTCGTTGATTCTGAGCACCATTTGTACTCTGTGTACAACTTGAGTAACTTCAGAAAGAGTGACGAGTTCCTCGAATTCCAGTGCCCCAAGGTTTGTAATGGATTGCTCCAAAACAGATTTGTACTTTTCAAGCGTTTGAATAGCTTGATTCGCTTTTGTTAAGATGACGCCGATATCCTTTAAGGAATAACGAAATTCTCCCTGATAAAGGGTAATAACATTTCGACGTTGTGAAATGGAGATGGTTAGCTGATTCGTCTGCTTTGCCACACGTTCAGCTGTGCGATGACGAATGCCTGTTTCATTTGAGCTAATGCCATTATTTGGAACTAGCTGAGTGTTGGCATAAAGGATCTTTTTGCCGTCATCACTTAAAATAATAGCTCCATCCATTTTAGCTAGCTCATATAAATATGCCGGAGAAAATGGACAATTGATATGGAATCCTCCGTCTACAATTTGTTTCATATCATCCGGATATCCTAGAACAATTAATCCACCTGTATTCGCGCGAAGTACATTATCAATCCCAGCCCGTAAAGGTGTTCCAGGTGCCACTAACTTTAATAGATTTTGTATAAATTCATTTCTGTTTTGTTCATCCATTTTAACTACCCCCCAAGAACAACTTCTATCGCCTTCTCCAAGGTTGGCACGCCTATGACTTCAATGCCAGGCGGTACAGTCCATCCTCCAAGATTTTTTTCCGGAATAATAACACGTTTGAATCCTAGCTTAGCTGCTTCATTCACTCGTTGATCAATCCGTGACACTCGGCGAATTTCACCTGTTAACCCAACCTCACCAATCGCCGCATCCATTGATTGTGTTGGTTTATCTTTAAAACTTGACGCGATACTTAACGCAATCGCTAAATCAATTGCCGGCTCATCTAGCTTCACTCCACCAGCAACCTTTAGATAGGCATCTTGATTTTGTAATAACAATCCTACACGTTTTTCAAGCACCGCCATCAATAAGGATACTCGGTTGTGATCCATACCCGTTGCCATACGCCTAGGGTTTCCATAACCAGCAGGAGATATAAGCGCCTGTAATTCTACTAACACGGGTCTTGTGCCCTCCATCGAAGCTACAACAACCGACCCTGATGCCCCTTGTGATCGTTCTTCAAGGAAAATCTCTGAAGGATTTAACACTTCTTCTAATCCTGCTTCCTTCATTTCAAAGATTCCCATTTCATTTGTTGACCCAAAACGGTTTTTCACAGCCCGTAAAATACGATAAGTATGATGACGTTCCCCTTCAAAATAGAGGACTGAGTCTACCATATGCTCAAGTAGCTTGGGTCCTGCAATTGAACCTTGTTTTGTTACATGTCCAACAATAAAAATAGCAATTCCTTTTGTCTTGGCAATTTTCATAAAAGCCGCAGTACACTCACGTACCTGTGCGACACTACCTGGTGCTGAGGTGATATCATCTTGATATACCGTTTGAATAGAATCAATGATGACTAATGAAGGCTCCACTTCTTCAATAGCGTGCTGGATAAACTGTAGATCTGTCTCAGCAAGTACGTATAACTCTGGTGAAATCATACCTAATCGATCTGCCCGTAGCTTCGTTTGTTTAATCGATTCCTCACCGGATATATATAGCACCTTCTCGTTTTTCGCAGCAAGTTTAGCAGAAAGCTGAAGAAGCAGCGTTGATTTTCCTATACCTGGATCCCCACCAACTAAAACAAGAGAACCCGGTACAATCCCTCCACCAAGCACTCGATTTAACTCCTGAATGGTTGTATCAATACGAGGCTCACGGTCTCCTACAACCTTGGAGAGCGGCTGAGGTTTAGTGGTAGTAGTTGAAGAGGTCACATAACTTCTGCTGGATTGTTTAGCAACTGCCTCCATCTCTTCCACCATCGTATTCCATTCCTGGCATCCAGGGCACTTACCCATCCATTTTGCCGATTCATACCCACAATCCTGGCATACAAACTTGGTCTTTTTCTTCGCCATTCATTTTCCTCCAAGACACTCCAATTAAAAATAAAGACCAGGAGCCATTCAAACTCCCGGTCTGTTGTTAAACAACTAAATCAAACGCATCTTAAACCATTACTTCGACGCTGCTGTCTCTTCTTTTGTATCAACAGTTTCTACAAATAACTCGTTATCCTTCACACCAATAACGGCTTTTTGTCCTTTGGAAATTGTGCCCTTTAATAGTTCCTCAGACAAACGATCCTCGACTTGCTTCTGCAATGCACGACGTAGTGGTCTTGCACCATATTCCGGATCATAACCAAGGTCCGTAATTTTATCTTTAGCTTCCTCAGTCAATTCAAAATCAATTCCCTGCTCTTTTAAGCGGATTTTCAATTGATCAGCCATCAACGTAATAATTTCTCGAATATGCTTCTTCTCTAATGCGTGGAAGACAATGATTTCATCAATTCTATTAATGAACTCAGGTCTAAAGCTGTTTTTCAGCTCGCCCATCACACGGTCTTTCATGTCCTTGTATTCACGACCTTCAGTCTCAGTCGTAAAGCCAAGATATTTATTGCCTTTTAGAGCACTTGCTCCAACATTAGACGTCATGATAACCGCTGTATTACGGAAATCAACCGTACGCCCTTTAGAGTCAGTTAAACGACCATCCTCAAGTACCTGTAACAAAATATTAAACACATCTGGATGTGCTTTCTCAATCTCATCTAACAGAATAACAGAGTAAGGCTTACGACGAATTTTCTCCGTTAATTGACCGCCTTCCTCATGTCCAACATACCCTGGAGGTGAACCGACTAAACGGCTTGTAGAATGTTTTTCCATATATTCCGACATATCAATTCGAATAACTGAATCTTCGTCTCCAAATAACGTCTCAGCAACAGCACGGGCAAGCTCTGTTTTACCGACACCCGTTGGTCCTAGAAAGATAAATGAACCAATAGGACGCTTCGGATCCTTTAGACCTGCTCTTGCGCGACGAACTGCTTTAGATATGGAGAGCACAGCTTCCTCTTGACCAACCACACGTTGATGAAGAATCTCTTCCATTTTTAATAAACGTTCTGTCTCTTCTTGAGCTAGCTTCGCGACAGGAATACCAGTCCAGCTAGCCACCACTTGAGCAATGTCTTCTACCATCACTTCTGTGTTTTCTTGACCCTGCTTCTTTTTCCACTTGTTTTTCATTTCATCAAGCTGCTCACGCAAACGTTGTTCTGTATCGCGTAGTGACGCCGCCTTTTCAAACTCTTGACTTTGAACAGACGCGTCTTTTTCTTTACGAGTTTCCTCAAGTCGCTGCTCAAGCTCCTTCAAATCAGGTGGTGCCGTGTATGAACGCAGACGCACTTTAGATGCTGCCTCATCAATCAAATCAATTGCTTTGTCTGGTAAGAAACGATCCGGAATATAACGATCAGATAATTTAACCGATTCTTCAATCGCTGTATCCGTAATCGTGACACGGTGATGCGCTTCATAGCGATCACGAAGCCCTTTTAAGATTAGAATTGATTCCTCAAGTGTAGGTTCGTTCACTTGAATTGGCTTGGAAACGACGCTCAAGCGCTGCATCCTTCTCGATGTATTTACGATACTCATCTATGGTTGTGGCCCCGATGCACTGTAGCTCTCCACGAGCAAGCGATGGTTTTAAGATGTTCGAAGCATCAATGGCACCTTCTGCTCCACCAGCACCAATTAGAGTGTGAAGTTCGTCAATAAATAGAATGACATTTCCTGCTTGGCGAATCTCATCCATCACCTTTTTCAAACGATCCTCAAACTCACCACGGTACTTAGTTCCTGCTACAACTGTTCCCATATCAAGTGTCATCACACGTTTGTTGCGTAATGTCTCTGGCACTTCATTGGCAACAATAGAGAGGGCTAATCCCTCTGCAATAGCCGTTTTACCAACACCAGGCTCACCAATCAGAACCGGATTGTTCTTTGTACGTCTGCTAAGAACCTGAATCACTCGTTCAATCTCTTTGCTACGTCCAATCACAGGATCCAATGACTCTTCACGAGCAATGGCCGTTAAATCACGAGCTAAGCTATCAAGTGTAGGCGTATTTGCATTAGAAACCGCACCACTCTGCTGTGAGGAGCTTCCTCCTTCATTGCTTCCTAACAATTGAAGAACTTGCTGACGCGCCTTATTTAAGCTTACGCCCAAGTTATTTAACACTCTCGCTGCCACACCTTCACCCTCACGAATTAATCCAAGAAGAATGTGCTCTGTGCCAACATATGAATGACCTAGCTTACGTGCTTCATCCATAGAAAGCTCGATAACCTTTTTCGCACGTGGTGTGTAATGCTTTGTTTTGGAACCTTCCTGACCTTTTCCAATCAAGGTCTCTACTTCTTTTTGCAGCTTCTCTGGTCCAAGTCCAAGCGCTTGTAATGCTTTAGCTGCAATGCCTTCGCCCTCACGGATCAGACCAAGTAGAATATGCTCGGTTCCTATATTGTTATGGCCTAAACGAATTGCTTCCTCTTGTGCTAGTGCCAATACCTTTTGAGCTCTCTCTGTAAATCGACCAAACATCATTTGTGGCCACCTCCATCATAATCAGTTCACTAATCCTTAATTTGAAGCCTTTCACGAATCAAAGCGGCTCTACGCTCGTCTCGCTGTTCTGCTGTTAATACATCTCCTGCAAACTGCTGTAAGAATCCAACCTGAGTCAAAATCATCAGCTCATTAAGTATGTTCCCTGATAATCCCTCAATTAACCCTAAATCTATTCCTAGCCGAACATCTGATAGTCTTCGTGTTGCTTCCTTCGACTCAATAATGCGACTGTGAGACAAGATTCCATATGAACGATGAATCCGATCCTCGAGTTTTAATCGAGAGTTCTGCATAAGCACCTGTCTCGCATTTCGTTCTCTCTGAATCAGCTGTGTCACAACGCCATGAAGATCATCAACGATATCCTGCTCAGATTTCCCCAGTGTAATTTGATTAGAGATTTGAAAGAGGTTACCTAAAGCTTCGCTACCCTCGCCATAAATTCCTCTAACAACTAAACCTAATTGATTAATTGCCGGTAAAATTCGATTGATTTGCTGCGTCATCGCAAGAGCTGGCAAATGCATCATCACTGAGGCACGCATTCCCGTCCCTACATTTGTTGGACAACTCGTTAAATAGCCACGCTTTTCATCATATGCATACGTAAGGTGTTCCTCAACCCAATCATCAACAGATTGTGCAATGTCCAGGCCATTCTCCAATTGTGAGCCTGTAAATAAACACTGAATACGCAGATGATCCTCTTCATTAATCATTATGCTTAGTGATTCGTCTTTATTTAACAGCACTGCCCCGTGTTTGGATTGTTCAGCTAAGTGTGGACTAATTAAGTGTTTTTCAACTAACACTCGTTTTTCATTAGACTTTAACTCTTCCATGTACAAAGTATCTATCGAGCCAATTTGCTCATTTGGAGCATTTGTTAGTGCATCCACAGTATAATCTGTCACTTCTTTTGACTGATTTAAAGAGGAGAGGATTGGAAAAGCATAATCCTTAAGGTTTCTAGCCAATCGAATTCTGCTACTTAGAACAATATCTAAATCTGTCCCTGTTTCCTTCATCCAAGGACTAATTGCATCTTTTATAAAACGCTCAAGTGTCATATCACCCCTCCTCTTGCTCTTTATTTTTTTGCTCTAATGAACGAATATGATCTCGTACTTCAGCTGCTTTTTCAAACTCTTCACTTTCAATGTATTCTTTAATTTTCGATTTGAGTGCGTTGATTTCTTTTTGACGTTTAATTCCTCCACCAATTCGTTTCGGAATTTTACCATGGTGCCTTACATTTCCGCTATGTACACGGCGCAGCACTGGGTCAAGCTTATCATCAAAGGTTTCATAACAAGTCGCACAGCCAAACCTTCCTATTTCAACAAATTGACTGTACGTCATCTGGCAACTTTCACACGTTCTTTCCTTAGGCGCCGATTTATGCTCGCTGCCCTGGATATCTGGATGCTCAAAATGCAACAATCCTGATAAAAGCTGATGAATCGAAAATGTATTAGATCCGGGAATATGTTCACCCTTCTCTTTTGCACACGTTTCGCAAAGATGTATCTCTGTTTTTTCACCATTAATAATCTTTGTAAAGTGTAGGGTAGCCTGCCGCTGTTGACACTCTTGGCACTTCATTATATGCGCTCACCTCTTTTTCATCTAGCTTACTTATATTTAAGAGTATTAATCATTGCTTTTAAAACATTTGAACGAATTTGGTCTCGATAAGGTAGCTCTACTTTTAGTACAGAGCGATCAAGAACACTTACCATTAAATTCGCTTCTCTTTTTGTTACTGCCTTCTCTTCAAATAACCGCATCACAATCGTTTCAGCTGTCTGTTGATCAATGACTGGTCCAATAAGGTGGAGTAGATGATCATATAGGTCGACCTTCTCATGAGTCTCAACTTTTATAATTCGAATGTAACCTCCGCCACCACGTTTACTTTCAACAATATAACCTTTTTCCAAGGTAAAACGAGTACTAATAACATAATTTATTTGAGAGGGGACGCATTCAAATCTCTTCGCTAACTCACTTCTCTTTATCTCTAGTAGCTCATTACCACTTTTTAGTAAAGTACTTTTTAAGTACTGCTCAATAAAATCAGAGATATTTCGCATTTTGTTACCCCCCTCTCTTCAGATGGATGATCTGATGAATGAATTGGTGCACGATCTAGTTCGCGATCTGACTTTGACTATATTTGACTAACTTTATTATAATCATTTTGATTAAAAAGTTCAAATTCTGTGTCTTCTAGTCTCTCCAGGTTTGCATGATCTAGACTTTTTTTGGAGAAAGGATTTGGTGGAGGATTGGTTTTATGTGTTAGATCTTGGTGTGGGGAGGGGGAGCTTGGTTTTATGTGGTGGGTTCTTGCTAATATTCCCCTTCCTCTTGCTTATCCTCCAGTATCTCTTGGTGGTGCAGCTTGGTTCTTGGTGAATGGGTGCTTTTCGTTGGTTAAGGTTTTGTTGTTCTTGGTTTTGCCTTTGGTTTTCGGGTTAAGTGGTTTGTAGGGTTTATATAATGGGGTAAACCTGAATAGGTTTATTCCTTTTGAAATGGTTTGAGTGTTGCGATGCGGCTTGTTCAGTAGTTGGAGAGTGCTCTTGCTTTTGGGCTTTCTCTCTTGGTGCGGAGGGCTCGGGCTTGGTACAGGAAGGTGGTTCTTGGTGTGAAGAGAAGTCTCTTGGTGGTATGAAAAAGGTTCTTGCTAACGTTGTTCTTTCTCTTGCTAGTGAAGGGAGGTTCTTGGTTACCTAGTTGTTTTTCTTAGTATAGGAGCTTGATGCTGGGTAAATGATGATTTGCTCTTGTATTATCTCTGGTTTCTCTTGGTAATGAAGCCTATTTCTTGGTGAATGGGTGCTCTTGCTTGGTTACGTTCGCCTGTTTCTTGGTATTGCCTTTGTTCCTTTCGTTTACTGCTTCTAATCGGTCTAAGTCCGGATTGATTTCTTCCTTCCACTTCCAGCTTCAATCGATCTAAACCCGAATAGGTTTATTCCTTTCCATCTTTTCTTCTTGATTCTCCGCCCTTTTTTCTTACTATCCCTCTCCTCTTCTGGCTAAATCTCGATTCCTCTTGCTTCCTCAACTCCAATCCATATCCACACAAAAAACCCCTTCATCCAATGGGTTAACCATCAGATGAAGGGGTTCTTAAAGTGCCCGGCAACGTTCTACTCTCGCAGGGGGAAGCCCCCAACTACCATTGACGCAGAAGAGCTTAACGGCCGTGTTCGGCATGGGAACGGGTGTGACCTCTTCGCTATTGCTACCGGACTTATAAGAGAAAAGATTCTCTCAAAACCAAATCGTGCCCACAGGAGGAGGAATTCACCGAAGTGACTTCTTCTTCCTGTTTCTATGCTACTCACACTGTCTTTCACCATGTTGGATAAGTCCTCGACCGATTAGTATCTGTCCGCTCCACGTGTTGCCACGCTTCCACTCCAGACCTATCAACCTCATCATCTCTAAGGGGTCTTACTGGCTTACGCCATGGGAAATCTCATCTTGAGGGGGGCTTCATGCTTAGATGCTTTCAGCACTTATCCCGTCCACACGTAGCTACCCAGCGATGCTCCTGGCGGAACAACTGGTACACCAAGCGGTGTGTCCATCCCGGTCCTCTCGTACTAAGGACAGCTCCTCTCAAATTTCCTGCGCCCGCGACGGATAGGGACCGAACTGTCTCACGACGTTCTGAACCCAGCTCGCGTGCCGCTTTAATGGGCGAACAGCCCAACCCTTGGGACCTACTTCAGCCCCAGGATGCGACGAGCCGACATCGAGGTGCCAAACCTCCCCGTCGATATGGACTCTTGGGGGAGATAAGCCTGTTATCCCCAGGGTAGCTTTTATCCGTTGAGCGACGGCCCTTCCATTCGGCACCGCCGGATCACTAAGCCCGACTTTCGTCCCTGCTCGACTTGTAGGTCTCGCAGTCAAGCTCCCTTATGCCTTTGCACTCTTCGAATGATTTCCAACCATTCTGAGGGAACCTTTGGGCGCCTCCGTTACTGTTTAGGAGGCGACCGCCCCAGTCAAACTGCCCACCTGACAATGTCCCTGACCCGGATCACGGGTCGAGGTTAGAATGTCAGCACCGTCAGGGTAGTATCCCACCAATGCCTCCACCGAAGCTGGCGCTCCGGTTTCAAAGGCTCCTACCTATCCTGTACAAACGATACCAACATCCACTATCAGGCTACAGTAAAGCTCCATGGGGTCTTTCCGTCCTGTCGCGGGTAACCTGCATCTTCACAGGTACTATAATTTCACCGGGTCTCTCGTTGAGACAGTATCCAAATCGTTACACCATTCGTGCGGGTCGGAACTTACCCGACAAGGAATTTCGCTACCTTAGGACCGTTATAGTTACGGCCGCCGTTTACTGGGGCTTCAATTCAGAGCTTCTCCCGAAGGATAACCCCTCCTCTTAACCTTCAGCACCGGGCAGGTGTCAGCCCCTATACTTCGCCTTGCGGCTTCGCAGAGACCTGTGTTTTTGCTAAACAGTCGCTTGGATCTTTTCACTGCGGCTCTCTCGGGCTTGCACCCTAATAGAGCACCCCTTCTCCCGAAGTTACGGGGTCATTTTGCCGAGTTCCTTAACGAGAGTTCTCCCGCGCGTCTTAGAATTCTCTTCTCGCCTACCTGTGTCGGTTTGCGGTACGGGCACCTTCCACCTCGCTAGAGGCTTTTCTAGGCAGCGGAGGATCAGGGACTTCGGTACTAAATTTCCCTCGCTATCACTGCTCAGCCGAACGGAAAGCGGATTTGCCTACTTTCCAGCCTAACAGCTTAGACGCGCATATCCATCAGCGCGCTCACCCTACCTTTCTGCGTCCCCCCATTACTCAAACGGTGGAGAGGTGGTACAGGAATATCAACCTGTTGTCCATCGCCTACGCTTTTCAGCCTCGGCTTAGGTCCCGACTGACCCTGAGCGGACGAGCCTTCCTCAGGAAACCTTGGGCTTTCGACGGAGGGGATTCTCACCCCTCTTTTCGCTACTCATACCGGCATTCTCACTTCCAAGCACTCCACTAGTCCTCACGATCTAGCTTCGCTGTCCTTGGAACGCTCCCCTACCACGAACACCTAAGGTGTTCATCCATAGCTTCGGTGATACGTTTAGCCCCGTTACATTTTCGGCGCAGAGTCACTCGACCAGTGAGCTATTACGCACTCTTTAAATGGTGGCTGCTTCTAAGCCAACATCCTGGTTGTCTGGGCAACTCCACATCCTTTGCCACTTAACGTATACTTTGGGACCTTAGCTGATGGTCTGGGCTGTTTCCCTCTTGACTACGGATCTTAGCACTCGCAGTCTGACTCCCGAGGATAAGTACTTGGCATTCGGAGTTTGACTGAATTCGGTAATCCTGTGGGGACCCCTCGTCCAATCAGTGCTCTACCTCCAAGACTCTTCCCTCGAGGCTAGCCCTAAAGCTATTTCGGGGAGAACCAGCTATTTCCGAGTTCGATTGGCATTTCACCCCTACCCACACCTCATCCCCGCATTTTTCAACATGCGTGGGTTCGGGCCTCCATTCAGTGTTACCTGAACTTCACCCTGGACATGGGTAGATCACTCGGTTTCGGGTCTACGACGGCGTACTCAAATCGCCCTATTCAGACTCGCTTTCGCTACGGCTCCGCCTCATCAGCTTAACCTTGCACGACATCGTAACTCGCCGGTTCATTCTACAAAAGGCACGCCATCACCCGTTAATGGGCTCTGACTAGTTGTAGGCACACGGTTTCAGGATCTCTTTCACTCCCCTTCCGGGGTGCTTTTCACCTTTCCCTCACGGTACTGGTTCACTATCGGTCACTAGGTAGTATTTAGCCTTGGGAGATGGTCCTCCCGGATTCCGACGGGGTTTCACGTGTCCCGCCGTACTCAGGATACACTCCGGAGGAAACGAAGTTTCGGCTACGGGGTTGTTACCCTCTTTGACGCATCTTTCCAGATGCTTCACCTACTCCGTTTCTTTATGACTCCAATGGAATGTCCTACAACCCCTGAAGGCAAGCCTTCAGGTTTGGGCTCTTTCCGTTTCGCTCGCCGCTACTCAGGAAATCGATTTTTCTTTCTCTTCCTCCGGGTACTTAGATGTTTCAGTTCCCCGGGTCTGCCTCCTCGTATCCTATGTATTCAGATACGGGTACCATTCGATTAAAAATGGTGGGTTCCCCCATTCGGATATCCTCGGATCAAAGCTCACTTACAGCTCCCCGAGGCGTTTCGCCGTTCGTCGCGTCCTTCTTCGGCTCCTAGTGCCAAGGCATTCACCGTGCGCCCTTTCTAACTTAACCAATTTGATTTCAGGTCATCTGACGATGCCATTCATCAAGTATGGTGTATATAAAGACTCGCTCACATCTATAGAGATGATTGCGTTGTGTGTGTTTTGCATTGCACGATTTAGTTTTCAAAGAACCATTGCCCACAAAAAAAGTGGGTTCAGAATGAACGAAGTTCATTCAAAACCGAACAAAAGCCAAAGCGTATTCACATCAGGCGAACCTGTGTGATCGACTAGAAGTATTACTCCCTAGAAAGGAGGTGATCCAGCCGCACCTTCCGATACGGCTACCTTGTTACGACTTCACCCCAATCATCTGTCCCACCTTCGGCGGCTGGCTCCAAAAGGTTACCTCACCGACTTCGGGTGTTACAAACTCTCGTGGTGTGACGGGCGGTGTGTACAAGGCCCGGGAACGTATTCACCGCGGCATGCTGATCCGCGATTACTAGCAATTCCAGCTTCATGCAGGCGAGTTGCAGCCTACAATCCGAACTGAGAATGGCTTTATGGGATTGGCTTCACCTCGCGGCTTCGCAACCCTTTGTACCATCCATTGTAGCACGTGTGTAGCCCAGGTCATAAGGGGCATGATGATTTGACGTCATCCCCACCTTCCTCCGGTTTGTCACCGGCAGTCACCTTAGAGTGCCCAACTAAATGCTGGCAACTAAGGTCAAGGGTTGCGCTCGTTGCGGGACTTAACCCAACATCTCACGACACGAGCTGACGACAACCATGCACCACCTGTCACTTTGCCCCCGAAGGGGAAGCTCTGTCTCCAGAGTGGTCAAAGGATGTCAAGACCTGGTAAGGTTCTTCGCGTTGCTTCGAATTAAACCACATGCTCCACTGCTTGTGCGGGCCCCCGTCAATTCCTTTGAGTTTCAGCCTTGCGGCCGTACTCCCCAGGCGGAGTGCTTAATGTGTTAACTTCGGCACTACGGGCATCGAAACCCCTAACACCTAGCACTCATCGTTTACGGCGTGGACTACCAGGGTATCTAATCCTGTTTGCTCCCCACGCTTTCGCGCCTCAGCGTCAGTTACAGACCAGAGAGTCGCCTTCGCCACTGGTGTTCCTCCACATATCTACGCATTTCACCGCTACACGTGGAATTCCACTCTCCTCTTCTGTACTCAAGCCTCCCAGTTTCCAATGACCGCTTGCGGTTGAGCCGCAAGATTTCACATCAGACTTAAAAGGCCGCCTGCGCGCGCTTTACGCCCAATAATTCCGGACAACGCTTGCCACCTACGTATTACCGCGGCTGCTGGCACGTAGTTAGCCGTGGCTTTCTGATGAGGTACCGTCAAGGTACCGCCCTGTTCGAACGGTACGTGTTCTTCCCTCATAACAGAGCTTTACGAGCCGAAACCCTTCATCACTCACGCGGCGTTGCTCCGTCAGACTTTCGTCCATTGCGGAAGATTCCCTACTGCTGCCTCCCGTAGGAGTCTGGGCCGTGTCTCAGTCCCAGTGTGGCCGATCACCCTCTCAGGTCGGCTACGCATCGTCGCCTTGGGGAGCCATTACCTCTCCAACTAGCTAATGCGCCGCGGGCCCATCTCACCGTGAGAGCCCGAAGGCCCTCTTTTAATCTTGCACCAGGAGGTGCTAGATATTATCCGGTATTAGCCCCGGTTTCCCGGAGTTATCCCAGTCGATAAGGCAGGTTGCCCACGTGTTACTCACCCGTCCGCCGCTAACGTTTTTGAAGCAAGCTTCAAAAACGTCCGCTCGACTTGCATGTATTAGGCACGCCGCCAGCGTTCGTCCTGAGCCAGGATCAAACTCTCCATAAAAGTGGTGAGTTGATTGCTCAACTGCTGGCGTTGATGTCTCCATCAACTTTCCAATTGCGCAGTGTTACCTGCGACTTTTTTTGTTACTAATGAGATATCATGTATCTCTTCGTACGCTTGGCTTTTGTTCAGTTTTCAAAGAACTTGTTTGTCGCTGTTTTGGCGACTTTTCTATATTACCAAACCGATTAAAGTTTGTCAATATGTTTTTCAAAAAAATATTTGGTGGAGCCTAGCGGGATCGAACCGCTGACCTCCTGCGTGCAAGGCAGGCGCTCTCCAGCTGAGCTAAGGCCCCATTAAGAAGATGGTCGGGAAGACAGGATTTGAACCTGCGACCCCTTGGTCCCAAACCAAGTGCTCTACCAAGCTGAGCTACTTCCCGTAATATGGCGCGCCCGAGAGGAGTCGAACCTCTAACCGCTTGATTCGTAGTCAAGTACTCTATCCAGTTGAGCTACGGGCGCATATTTTATTATGGTGCCGAGGGCCGGACTTGAACCGGCACGGTAATCACTTACCGCAGGATTTTAAGTCCTGTGTGTCTGCCCATTCCACCACCCCGGCACGAGGTAAGGACAAGTTCACATTTAAAAAACAATATGGAGCGGAAGACGAGATTCGAACTCGCGACCCCCACCTTGGCAAGGTGATGTTCTACCACTGAACTACTTCCGCAGTTAAATTGATGCGGGTGAAGGGACTTGAACCCCCACGTCATAAGACACTAGATCCTAAATCTAGCGCGTCTGCCAATTCCGCCACACCCGCATATAAAATTAAGAAGTGAGCCATGAAGGATTCGAACCTTCGACCCTCTGATTAAAAGTCAGATGCTCTACCAACTGAGCTAATGGCTCATAAAATGAGAATTACAATATTACCTGCAACTAAACAGTGCCGGCCAGAGGACTTGAACCCCCAACCTACTGATTACAAGTCAGTTGCTCTACCAATTGAGCTAGGCCGGCTCTATGGTGGAGGATGACGGGCTCGAACCGCCGACCCTCTGCTTGTAAGGCAGATGCTCTCCAAGCTGAGCTAATCCTCCAAGTAAATATGTAAGCCCGGCAACGTTCTACTCTCGCAGGGGGAAGCCCCCAACTACCATTGACGCAGAAGAGCTTAACGGCCGTGTTCGGCATGGGAACGGGTGTGACCTCTTCGCTATTGCTACCGGACTTATAAGAGAAAAGATTCTCTCAAAACCAAATCGTGCCCACAGGAGGAGGAATTCACCGAAGTGACTTCTTCTTCCTGTTTCTATGCTACTCACACTGTCTTTCACCATGTTGGATAAGTCCTCGACCGATTAGTATCTGTCCGCTCCACGTGTTGCCACGCTTCCACTCCAGACCTATCAACCTCATCATCTCTAAGGGGTCTTACTGGCTTACGCCATGGGAAATCTCATCTTGAGGGGGGCTTCATGCTTAGATGCTTTCAGCACTTATCCCGTCCACACGTAGCTACCCAGCGATGCTCCTGGCGGAACAACTGGTACACCAGCGGTGTGTCCATCCCGGTCCTCTCGTACTAAGGACAGCTCCTCTCAAATTTCCTGCGCCCGCGACGGATAGGGACCGAACTGTCTCACGACGTTCTGAACCCAGCTCGCGTGCCGCTTTAATGGGCGAACAGCCCAACCCTTGGGACCTACTTCAGCCCCAGGATGCGACGAGCCGACATCGAGGTGCCAAACCTCCCCGTCGATATGGACTCTTGGGGGAGATAAGCCTGTTATCCCCAGGGTAGCTTTTATCCGTTGAGCGACGGCCCTTCCATTCGGCACCGCCGGATCACTAAGCCCGACTTTCGTCCCTGCTCGACTTGTAGGTCTCGCAGTCAAGCTCCCTTATGCCTTTGCACTCTTCGAATGATTTCCAACCATTCTGAGGGAACCTTTGGGCGCCTCCGTTACTGTTTAGGAGGCGACCGCCCCAGTCAAACTGCCCACCTGACAATGTCCCTGACCCGGATCACGGGTCGAGGTTAGAATGTCAGCACCGTCAGGGTAGTATCCCACCAATGCCTCCACCGAAGCTGGCGCTCCGGTTTCAAAGGCTCCTACCTATCCTGTACAAACGATACCAACATCCACTATCAGGCTACAGTAAAGCTCCATGGGGTCTTTCCGTCCTGTCGCGGGTAACCTGCATCTTCACAGGTACTATAATTTCACCGGGTCTCTCGTTGAGACAGTATCCAAATCGTTACACCATTCGTGCGGGTCGGAACTTACCCGACAAGGAATTTCGCTACCTTAGGACCGTTATAGTTACGGCCGCCGTTTACTGGGGCTTCAATTCAGAGCTTCTCCCGAAGGATAACCCCTCCTCTTAACCTTCAGCACCGGGCAGGTGTCAGCCCCTATACTTCGCCTTGCGGCTTCGCAGAGACCTGTGTTTTTGCTAAACAGTCGCTTGGATCTTTTCACTGCGGCTCTCTCGGGCTTGCACCCTAATAGAGCACCCCTTCTCCCGAAGTTACGGGGTCATTTTGCCGAGTTCCTTAACGAGAGTTCTCCCGCGCGTCTTAGAATTCTCTTCTCGCCTACCTGTGTCGGTTTGCGGTACGGGCACCTTCCACCTCGCTAGAGGCTTTTCTAGGCAGCGGAGGATCAGGGACTTCGGTACTAAATTTCCCTCGCTATCACTGCTCAGCCGAACGGAAAGCGGATTTGCCTACTTTCCAGCCTAACAGCTTAGACGCGCATATCCATCAGCGCGCTCACCCTACCTTTCTGCGTCCCCCCATTACTCAAACGGTGGAGAGGTGGTACAGGAATATCAACCTGTTGTCCATCGCCTACGCTTTTCAGCCTCGGCTTAGGTCCCGACTGACCCTGAGCGGACGAGCCTTCCTCAGGAAACCTTGGGCTTTCGACGGAGGGGATTCTCACCCCTCTTTTCGCTACTCATACCGGCATTCTCACTTCCAAGCACTCCACTAGTCCTCACGATCTAGCTTCGCTGTCCTTGGAACGCTCCCCTACCACGAACACCTAAGGTGTTCATCCATAGCTTCGGTGATACGTTTAGCCCCGTTACATTTTCGGCGCAGAGTCACTCGACCAGTGAGCTATTACGCACTCTTTAAATGGTGGCTGCTTCTAAGCCAACATCCTGGTTGTCTGGGCAACTCCACATCCTTTGCCACTTAACGTATACTTTGGGACCTTAGCTGATGGTCTGGGCTGTTTCCCTCTTGACTACGGATCTTAGCACTCGCAGTCTGACTCCCGAGGATAAGTACTTGGCATTCGGAGTTTGACTGAATTCGGTAATCCTGTGGGGACCCCTCGTCCAATCAGTGCTCTACCTCCAAGACTCTTCCCTCGAGGCTAGCCCTAAAGCTATTTCGGGGAGAACCAGCTATTTCCGAGTTCGATTGGCATTTCACCCCTACCCACACCTCATCCCCGCATTTTTCAACATGCGTGGGTTCGGGCCTCCATTCAGTGTTACCTGAACTTCACCCTGGACATGGGTAGATCACTCGGTTTCGGGTCTACGACGGCGTACTCAAATCGCCCTATTCAGACTCGCTTTCGCTACGGCTCCGCCTCATCAGCTTAACCTTGCACGACATCGTAACTCGCCGGTTCATTCTACAAAAGGCACGCCATCACCCGTTAATGGGCTCTGACTAGTTGTAGGCACACGGTTTCAGGATCTCTTTCACTCCCCTTCCGGGGTGCTTTTCACCTTTCCCTCACGGTACTGGTTCACTATCGGTCACTAGGTAGTATTTAGCCTTGGGAGATGGTCCTCCCGGATTCCGACGGGGTTTCACGTGTCCCGCCGTACTCAGGATACACTCCGGAGGAAACGAAGTTTCGGCTACGGGGTTGTTACCCTCTTTGACGCATCTTTCCAGATGCTTCACCTACTCCGTTTCTTTATGACTCCAATGGAATGTCCTACAACCCCTGAAGGCAAGCCTTCAGGTTTGGGCTCTTTCCGTTTCGCTCGCCGCTACTCAGGAAATCGATTTTTCTTTCTCTTCCTCCGGGTACTTAGATGTTTCAGTTCCCCGGGTCTGCCTCCTCGTATCCTATGTATTCAGATACGGGTACCATTCGATTAAAAATGGTGGGTTCCCCCATTCGGATATCCTCGGATCAAAGCTCACTTACAGCTCCCCGAGGCGTTTCGCCGTTCGTCGCGTCCTTCTTCGGCTCCTAGTGCCAAGGCATTCACCGTGCGCCCTTTCTAACTTAACCAATTTGATTTCAGGTCATCTGACGATGCCATTCATCAAGTATGGTGTATATAAAGACTCGCTCACATCTATAGAGATGATTGCGTTGTGTGTGTTTTGCATTGCACGATTTAGTTTTCAAAGAACCATTGCCCACAAAAAAAGTGGGTTCAGAATGAACGAAGTTCATTCAAAACCGAACAAAAGCCAAAGCGTATTCACATCAGGCGAACCTGTGTGATCGACTAGAAGTATTACTCCCTAGAAAGGAGGTGATCCAGCCGCACCTTCCGATACGGCTACCTTGTTACGACTTCACCCCAATCATCTGTCCCACCTTCGGCGGCTGGCTCCAAAAGGTTACCTCACCGACTTCGGGTGTTACAAACTCTCGTGGTGTGACGGGCGGTGTGTACAAGGCCCGGGAACGTATTCACCGCGGCATGCTGATCCGCGATTACTAGCAATTCCAGCTTCATGCAGGCGAGTTGCAGCCTACAATCCGAACTGAGAATGGCTTTATGGGATTGGCTTCACCTCGCGGCTTCGCAACCCTTTGTACCATCCATTGTAGCACGTGTGTAGCCCAGGTCATAAGGGGCATGATGATTTGACGTCATCCCCACCTTCCTCCGGTTTGTCACCGGCAGTCACCTTAGAGTGCCCAACTAAATGCTGGCAACTAAGGTCAAGGGTTGCGCTCGTTGCGGGACTTAACCCAACATCTCACGACACGAGCTGACGACAACCATGCACCACCTGTCACTTTGCCCCCGAAGGGGAAGCTCTGTCTCCAGAGTGGTCAAAGGATGTCAAGACCTGGTAAGGTTCTTCGCGTTGCTTCGAATTAAACCACATGCTCCACTGCTTGTGCGGGCCCCCGTCAATTCCTTTGAGTTTCAGCCTTGCGGCCGTACTCCCCAGGCGGAGTGCTTAATGTGTTAACTTCGGCACTACGGGCATCGAAACCCCTAACACCTAGCACTCATCGTTTACGGCGTGGACTACCAGGGTATCTAATCCTGTTTGCTCCCCACGCTTTCGCGCCTCAGCGTCAGTTACAGACCAGAGAGTCGCCTTCGCCACTGGTGTTCCTCCACATATCTACGCATTTCACCGCTACACGTGGAATTCCACTCTCCTCTTCTGTACTCAAGCCTCCCAGTTTCCAATGACCGCTTGCGGTTGAGCCGCAAGATTTCACATCAGACTTAAAAGGCCGCCTGCGCGCGCTTTACGCCCAATAATTCCGGACAACGCTTGCCACCTACGTATTACCGCGGCTGCTGGCACGTAGTTAGCCGTGGCTTTCTGATGAGGTACCGTCAAGGTACCGCCCTATTCGAACGGTACGTGTTCTTCCCTCATAACAGAGCTTTACGAGCCGAAACCCTTCATCACTCACGCGGCGTTGCTCCGTCAGACTTTCGTCCATTGCGGAAGATTCCCTACTGCTGCCTCCCGTAGGAGTCTGGGCCGTGTCTCAGTCCCAGTGTGGCCGATCACCCTCTCAGGTCGGCTACGCATCGTCGCCTTGGGGAGCCATTACCTCTCCAACTAGCTAATGCGCCGCGGGCCCATCTCACCGTGAGAGCCCGAAGGCCCTCTTTTAATCTTGCACCAGGAGATGCTAGATGTTATCCGGTATTAGCCCCGGTTTCCCGGAGTTATCCCAGTCGATAAGGCAGGTTGCCCACGTGTTACTCACCCGTCCGCCGCTAACGTTTTTGAAGCAAGCTTCAAAAACGTCCGCTCGACTTGCATGTATTAGGCACGCCGCCAGCGTTCGTCCTGAGCCAGGATCAAACTCTCCATAAAAGTGGTGAGTTGATTGCTCAACTGCTGGCGTTGATGTCTCCATCAACTTTCCAATTGCACAGTGTTACCTGCGACTTTTTTATTACTAATGAGATATCATGTATCTCTTCGTACGCTTGGCTTTTGTTCAGTTTTCAAAGAACTTGTTTGTCGCTGTTCACTGCGACTTTTCTATACTAACAAATCGAAATCAACTTGTCAATAACTAATTTTTTTCAACGCCGTTTCGTTCTTGGCGACAAGAAATAATATACCACCCTGGCGAAACGAATGCAATAACTTTTTTAAAAAATATCATAAAAATATTTTAAAATGAAAATGAACGGGTTTCACCTAATCTATTTTGCATCGATTAAGTGAAACCAATCCTTCTCTTTTGGTCTTAACCTTGCTCTTTGTTTCTCATTTGCGGAAACAGTAATACATCACGGATCGACGCTGAGTTTGTTAGAAGCATAACTACACGATCAATCCCGATTCCTAGTCCACCCGTTGGAGGCATTCCATACTCAAGAGCCTCGATAAAATCATCATCCATCATATGTGCTTCGTCGTCACCCTGCTCACGTTCCACTAGCTGCTGTTCAAAACGCGCACGCTGATCAATCGGATCATTTAATTCTGTAAATGCATTTGCATGCTCTCTACCTACGATAAATAACTCAAAGCGATCTGTGAATCTCTCATCTTCTGGATTTTTCTTAGCAAGAGGAGAAATCGCTAAAGGATGTCCATAAATAAACGTCGGCTGAATTAATGTTTCTTCTACAAAGTGCTCAAAGAACTCATTAACAACATGTCCATAACTCATCGTTTCTTTAATTGGAACATTGTGTTCTTTAGCAAGTGCACGAGCTTCTTCATCTGTCATTTGCACCCAGAAATCCACTCCTGTTTGCTCCTTAATCGCATCAACCATGTGGACTCTTCTCCATTTAGGAGTTAAATCCACCTCATACTCGCCATATTGAACGACCTGTGAACCAAGCACCTCTTCGGCGATATGAGCAATTAAACCTTCTGTTAAGGCCATGATATCCTTATAGTCAGCATAAGCCTCATAAAGCTCAATCATCGTAAACTCTGGATTATGACGAGTTGATACCCCTTCATTTCTAAAGACACGGCCAATCTCATACACTTTTTCCAAGCCACCAACGATCAATCTCTTAAGATGCAATTCAATAGCAATACGCATATAAAGCGTCATATCAAGTGTATTGTGATGCGTAATAAATGGTTTAGCAGATGCGCCTCCAGCAATGGAATGCATCATTGGTGTTTCTACTTCTAAGTATCCTAGATCATCAAGATATCTACGCATAGATTGTAAAATTCGGCTACGAACGATAAATGTATCACGAACATCTGGTGTAACAATTAGGTCAACGTAACGCTGACGATAACGCTGTTCAACATCCTTTAACCCGTGAAACTTATCCGGCAGTGGGCGAAGCGATTTACTCAAAAGCTTTAAGTCAGAGACCTTTAAAGATAACTCCCCTACATTTGTCTTAAAAGCCGTACCGGACACTCCCACGATGTCACCGATATCTAGCGTATTAAATAACGCATATTGCTCGTCCCCGATCGCATCTTTTCTAACGTAAATTTGAATTTGTCCCGTTAGATCTTGAATATGAGCAAAACCAGCTTTTCCCTTTTCCCCGTTTAGTCATAATACGACCAGCAAGAATTGCCGGAGCTTCTTTTTCCCCTAGCTCTTCCTTAGAGAAACGATCAAATTCCTCTGCCATCGACGTAGAGGTATGCGTTCTCTCAAATTTATGTCCAAATGCATCTATACCCTGTTCCTCTAGCTGCTTTAATTTATCGCGTCTAACCGCCAACAAATCATGTAATTCCAACTCTTCACTCATACCACATTCATCTCCTAGTCAACTACAGACTTATGTCATAAGCCTGTACACTTATATTCAATCTATAGAAATCTATAATTCACGAGTTTTAAACAGCTCAAAAAAGGATCTACAATTTAATCTAAGGACGCAATTCCTCAATCGATATATCTAACACAGATGCAATGTGACTGACTAACTGCTCATCTGGACTCCTCGTATCACG
This sequence comes from Alkalicoccobacillus plakortidis, assembly GCF_023703085.1. NCBI lineage: Bacteria > Bacillati > Bacillota > Bacilli > Caryophanales > Bacillaceae > Shouchella > Shouchella oshimensis. The sequence continues at coordinate 127,287 of NZ_JAMQJY010000005.1, forward strand.
TTCAATTTCGCCAAGAACCGAAACGGATACACCTATTGCTTTTGCAAAGGTCTCTTGCGTATATCCCTTCAGCTTGCGAAATGCACGAATACGCCTGCCCCAGTTTAAGGTTTCCACATTCGCACACCCTCTTTGTCGTTTAATTGCTCATAAACTTCTTTAATCGATAATCCTAATTCATCTATAAATAAATCAGGCGCAATCTCTAAAAGTGGCACAATGACAAATGCACGTTGCCACATTCTTGGGTGAGGGATCATTAACCTCTCTACATTCATATTCTCTTGATCATAAAGAAGAATGTCAAGGTCTATTGTTCTTGGACCCCATTTTATATCCCGCTTTCTACCCAAAAGGGTCTCAATCGCCTGAGTTTCTGAAAGAAGGTCAAGAGGTCTAAGAGTTGTTTCTATACAAATAACAAGATTTAAAAAGGCAGGTTGGTCGACATAGCCTACTGGGTCAGTCTCATAAACGGATGAGATAGTAGACACTTCAATTTCATCTATAGAACGTAGTTGCTTAATAGCTTCTTCTAAATAGCCATATCGACTCTCCATATTTGAGCCGAGCGAAATATATACCTTAGACATTCTTCACCCGAGACCTGGTGATTTCAACCGAAACAGAATCGTAATGACCAGGGATAGGGGGATCCGGTTTAAGTAGCACAACCGTACATTGCTCGAGAATTGGATACGCCAACAGTAATTCGGATGTGATAGACTCCGCTACTGCTTCCAGTAGTTTCTTCGGCTCGCCTTCTACAATCTTTTGCACTCGCGAAAAAACATCTCCATAATCAATTGATTTTGTTAGATCATCTGTAGCAGCCGCTTCTGCCAAGTTAACCTCCAACGTTAAATCAACCTGAAACCGCTGACCAAGTTTTTGTTCCGCTTCAAACACGCCATGATATCCATAAAACTTCATTCTATTTAATCGTATTTTATCCATATCCATTACTGCCCCTTTCCAAGCAAGGCATCCATCATTTTTGCCATCCGGCTCATTTCCTTTACATCATGTACCCGAATAATACCTGCACCCTTTGATATTCCTAAACAGTTTGCCGCGCCTGTTCCTTCTAATCGATCCTCTACTGGAAGATCTAGTGCTTTGGAAATGAACGATTTCCGAGAGACGCCCAGTAAAACCGGGTATCCCATTTGTGCAATTTCATCAAGCCTACGAATGACTTCCAAGTTTTGTTCATAGGACTTAACAAAACCTACACCTGGATCCAGAATGATTTGCTCATCCGTGACTCCTGCTTTTTTACAAAGTGAAATGCTTTCTCTCAAATCAGTCTTAACGTCCTCGATAAAATTGCCATAGTCACGATCAAGACGGTTGTGCATCAAAACGATCGTTGCTCCATTTTGTGCAGCAACCTTGGCCATATTCACATCTGCCTTTGCACCCCATACGTCATTTATAATTGAAGCACCTGCTTGAAGCGCACGTTCAGCTACCTCAGCCTTATACGTATCAATAGATAGCGGAACATCCACTTCCTGTACCAATGCCTCGATGACAGGAATAACACGCTCAAGCTCCTCTTCTTTGCTTACCTTTTCCGCACCTGGTCTTGTTGATTCGCCACCAATGTCAATAATGTCTGCTCCAGCAGCGATCATCTCCCCTGCCCGTTTGACAGCTAGATCTATTTGATTGTAGCGCCCACCGTCAGAGAATGAGTCTGGTGTAATATTTAATATGCCCATAATTTGTGTTGCTTCCAATTGGGCAGAAAAATCAACTTGTGCTTCAGCCATACATATGACACTCCTATTCAGCAATACTCCACCGCTGAGTCGTTTCAACTTCAAAGGATTCTTTGAGTCCTTTTAATAAATTACTTTCCTTAGCATAAGCTGTTCTGCCACAGCTTTCCACTCGAACAACTTCTTGAATAGAATTTGTTAAAAATACCTCATCTGCATCGAGTAGCTCAGATTGATCAAACAATCCCTCTATCAACGGAATTTGTTGATCCTTTAAGAGCGACATTATATACCTACGTGTCACTCCATCTAAAATGCCCGTTTCAAGAGCCGGCGTATATACTTTATGATCTTTTATCCAGAACAGATTGGAAACAACGCCTTCAGCAACCCAACCCTCTTTAGTAAGAAAAATCCCTTCTAACAAAGGTGATGATCCAAGCTCCCTTTTAGCAAGCACATTATTTAAGTAATGGTGTGATTTTAAGCGCTTGTCCCCTTCAGGTGTGTTCCTCCTGCGATTTAAGATCACAATTTCTTTATCCTGAACGCTACTAGGCAGTGGTTTGATCAAAACAGCAACTGTTGGGTCGGTGTATCTTCCTGTATATAAACCTAAACCCATTGCTCCAGCAGAGACATTCCATCTAACATAGGCATCTTTTATTCCGTTACGTGTAAGAAGTTCAGTAAGGATGTCCATCGCATCGCTTCTAGTGATTGACCAGTCAATTCCAAGTTCCTCTAAGCCCTCAGCCATACGTTGAAAATGGTCATCCAGTAAAAAAGGATGACCGTTATATATGCGAAATGTTTCAAAAAGCCCTAAGCCATATAAATACCCATGATCCATGATCGATACTTTGGCTTCGGCCTCTTCAACATACTCTCCATTTAGGTAGATGAACATGCTTGACTCCCAGAGTGAGCTTCTACAAAATTACGCAAAAGTTGTTTCCCATCTCCAGTCATTATCGATTCTGGATGAAACTGAACCCCTTCTACCGGTAGTTCCTTGTGGCGTATCGCCATAATTTCACCTTCATCTGTCTCTGCTGAGATGATAAAACAGTCAGGAAGCGTCTCTCTTTTTACAATTAATGAATGATAACGAGTTGCCGTCATTGGTGATGGCAATCCACTAAAAACGGATTTCCCATTATGTTTAATCTCAGACGTTTTTCCATGCATAAGTCGTTCAGCTCTTACAACATCACCACCGAACACCTGGGCAATAGACTGATGGCCCAGACACACACCAAATATCGGGATGGTCCAAGCGAAGTGTCGGATAGACTCTAAACTAATCCCTGCCTCATTTGGACTGCACGGTCCTGGAGAAATCATTAAAATAGATGGGGCCATCTCTTCAATCTCTTCAATCGTAATCTGGTCATTCCGTCTAACCACAAGCTCTTGGCCCATTTCACCTAAATATTGAACCAAATTATACGTAAATGAATCATAGTTATCAATCATCAGAATCATATTAATTCCTCCTCAGCTCATCTGTGTTACGTTTTTACACTCTTCTTCACTCAGCTCAAGCGCCCGCCAAAGAGCACGCGCCTTCTTAAACGATTCCTTATACTCATGGTGCGGATTTGAATCACTTACAATCCCGGCACCAAGCTTGCACATACGCATGCTCATCATAGCAGATCATCGTTCGAATTGTAATGTTTAGCTCCATATCACCATGGAAACCAATCCAACCAATAGCACCTGTATAAATGCCTCTACGTACACGCTCTAGCTCTTCTATAATTTCCATCGTGCGAATCTTTGGTGCACCAGTTATCGTTCCACCAGGAAAAACCGCCCGAATGACATCATAAACCGAGTGATCATCAGCAAGCTCTCCCACTACATTTGAAACAAGATGCATCACATGAGAGTATCGCTCAATGACCATTAACTCATCTACCTCAACTGTGCCATAGCTTGAAACACGGCCGAGGTCATTGCGCTCAAGATCAACAAGCATCACATGCTCCGCTCGTTCTTTTTCGTTGACGAAGAGAGAATCAGCTAGTCTTTGATCTTCTTCTACCGTTGCACCACGTGAGCGTGTCCCAGCAATTGGTCTTGTACTTAGGCGATCACCTTGTTTTTTGACCAATAATTCAGGCGAAGCACTAACAAGCTGAAAATCAGGAGTTTGCATATACCCCATATATGGCGAAGGATTAAGCTCTCTCAATTTTTCATAGACATGCATCGGTTCTACGGTTAATGGCTTTGACTCACGTAATGACAAGTTAACTTGAAAAACATCTCCTTGTGCAATGTATGATTTAATCTTATTAACCGCATCAACAAATTCTTCTTCCGTCAAACTTGCGGTATTTGAACCGTCAGAAGTGTGTTCCTTTTGTTTCCATGTCGTTTGGGTCGGTGAACCTTGTCGCCAAATTGACTCAAACATCTCTAGTCGCAAAAGTAGTGCTTCTTCCTCTTCTGCAAATCCATTTACACAAAGATGGATCATTTCTGTGTGATGATCATAAACAAAAACGTTCTCAAATAACATGAGATACACATCTGGCAAAGGAAGGTCATCCTTAGACTGAGATGGGATTCGTTCGATTTCCCTTACTACATCATAGCTAAAGTAACCAATTGCACCTCCACTAAAGGGAATATCAGCAACAGCTTGGGTTGGCTCTACTACAAAAGGCTCCATGGCTGACTCAATTCCTTTTAGCAATGGACCTTCCCAAACCTGTTTCTCCTCACCCATAGAAAGAGTTAACGTTTGATCGTGTCCTTCTAGCGTCGCAAATGGATCAAGACCCATAATGCTAAAGCGACCTCCACGCCCACTCTCTAGTAAAACATGCTGCTTTGAATGTGTAGCAAGTGCTTGGTAACGATTAAACCACTCATTCGCTTGAAGAGGAAATGATTTTGACCTTGTTATTCTTGATGTCCGTTTATTATGAATAAACATCTCACACCCCCTACTCACCGTCAGATATGGCTTCTATTTTACATGACATCGAAGCATAAGAAAAGACAGTCCCAGATAATCCGGACTGCCTTTTTATACTAATGCTTATTCTTCTTCAAATTGATACAAAGCCGTACTTAGATATCTCTCACCGTTTGACGGAATAATCGCTACGACCTTTTTACCTGGTCCGAGCTTTTCTGCTACTTCAAGTGCCGCATATATAGCTGCACCGGAGGAGATTCCACCAAGAATACCTTCTTCTCTTGCTGCCTTACGTGCAAATTCAAAGGATTGCTCAGTTGTTACTTGAATAACCTCATCGTAAACATCTTGATTTAAAATCTTTGGCACAAATCCTGGTCCAATCCCCTGGATCTTGTGAGGTCCTGGGCTACCACCAGAAAGGACCGGAGAATCCTTTGGCTCAACAGCAACAACCTTTAGATCAGGAAAATGTTCTTTTAAGAATCCACCAGCACCAGTAATCGTTCCACCCGTACCAATACCAGAAACAAAGGCATCCAGTTGACCATCTACCTGCTCTAGTAATTCTTTACCTGTTGTATTTCTATGGATAGCAGGATTCGCTTCATTTTCAAATTGCTGAGGCATAAAGTATCCATGCTCATTTGCAAGTTCTGTTGCTTTACGGATCGCTCCACCCATACCTTCAGGACCCGGAGTTAGAACAACCTCAGCACCGTACGCACGCAAAAGGTTACGACGCTCTAAACTCATCGTTTCAGGCATAACTAATATCGCTTTAAAGCCTTTAGCAGCAGCAACCATCGCTAGACCAATACCAGTGTTACCACTAGTAGGTTCAACAAATGAGTCACCCGGTTTAATTTTCCCGGCTTCTTCAGCGGCTTCTAACATCGCTAAGCCAATTCGATCTTTTACACTACTACCTGGATTGTAGTATTCCAGCTTTTAAATAGATATCAGCATGCTTATCACTTGTTAACCTATTTAATTTCACTAATGGCGTATTTCCAATTAAATCGAGTACAGAATTTACAGCAGTCATAATGCGCCTCCTTAATTCCTAGTAATTTTATTGGTTTTATAAGTCGATGTTATCAGAACTTTCAACATAAGTCAATGAATCTACTAATATAAAAAGAAGGATTTTACATTTTATTCAGCTGCTTGCTCTTTTAACTCTAATAGTTCATCACTTGAAAATTGATAGTCTTCATTACAGAAATGACAAACCGTTTCTGCGCCACCATCTTCCTCAATCATCGCCTTAATTTCATCTTGACCCAAGCTAATAATCGCTTTACCAATTCTATCTTTTGAACATGTACATTTAAATTCAACAGGTGATGTTTCAAGAATTGATACCGTCTCTTCACCGAGAACGGAATAAAGAATTTCCTCAGGAGGCATTCCTAGTTCCACTAATTTAGAAATTGGCGGAATGCTTGAAAGACGTTTCTCAATTTCAGAAATCACATCATCATCAGCGCCAGGCATTAATTGAATAATAAATCCTCCAGCCGCTTTAATGGTATTGTCTGGATTCACTAATACGCCAACACCAACTGCAGAAGGTGTTTGCTCCGAGTTTGCAAAATAATACGTGAAATCCTCACCAAGCTCACCTGATACAATTGGAACACTTCCAGTAAAGGGCTCTTTCATCCCAAGGTCTTTGACAACTGATAATGCACCATCTGTACCGACTGCGCGCGCCACATCAAGTTTGCCGTTGTCATTTAAATCAAAATGAGTTTGTGGATTAGAGACGTACCCTCGCGTCTCTCCTTTTGCATTACTATCAGTAACGATAGCACCGATTGGACCGCCACCTTCTACCTTAACAGTTAGCTTTTCTTCTCCTTTAAGCATCATACCCATCATCGCACTTGCCATCATCGTCCGACCAAGGGCCGCTGATGCTGTTGGCCAGGTCCCTTGTCTTCTTACAGCCTCATTCACCATATCTGTTGCCACAAGTGCATAGGCACGAACCTTTCCTTCAAAAGCTGTTGATTTTACTAAATAATCCTTCATCTATCCCACTCCACTCTAGGTGTTTTTTTCGTAAATGGCTTTAAGCCCTTTTAATGTTAAAAATGGATCAACGACATCAATCATCGAGGTCTCTGGTGCAAGTAGTTCCGCAAGCCCACCGGTTGCCACAACAACAGGTTTTGTTGTTACTTTTGCTTCTTTATAGATACGCGAGATAATACCTTCCACCTGACCGATGTACCCATAGAACGTACCCGCCTGCACGGCATGAATGGTGTTCCTGCCTAGAATATTCTTCGGCTTAGCAAGCTCAATTTTCGGAAGCTTAGATGCCCTCATATACAAAGCCTCTGCTGCAACAGCCATACCTGGCGCAATAGCTCCTCCTACATATTGTTCCTTATCATTAATATAACAATACGTAGTAGCTGTTCCAAAATCAACAATCACAACAGGAGAACCATAGTGAGTGAGCGCTCCAACTGCATTGGCAATTCGATCAGAGCCTACCTCACGAGGATTTTCATACAGAATGTTTAAACCCGTTTTAACACCTGGACCAATGACTAACGCCTTCTGACCAAGATACACTTTACACATTTGTTCTAGTGTATGCATGATAGGGGGCACAACGGACGACACACTGATTCCTTTTATATCAGAAAATGAAATGCCTTCATCCGCAAACATCGAGCGGATTAACACCGCATATTCATCTGACGTTTTCTGCCTGTCTGTCGCAATACGCCAAGAGCGTATGCATACATCCTCTTTATATACGCCAAGAACTATGGTTGAATTACCAACATCCATTACAAGAATCAATCCTAATCACCATCCCAGCTGACTCGTTTTTTATTATGATTGCAAAAAGGTATTTTGGCAAAGATCGTGCCTAGCATAAGAAAAAGAAGATACCCATACTGGGCACCTTCTCTCTTTTTATGAATTAACGTCGATCGTTATCTTGGCCCCCGCCTTCAGCTGGTGGTTCATTTTCACCTTGCTCAAGGTTTGTTGTTTCTTCATACGGAGTACCTTCAGGACGCTCTTCTTGCTTGCCATTAATATTTACTTTCACATCAGAATCTTTTGGTTTATTCCCATGATGATTCTCTGGAAGCTTTCCTTCATTTACTAATGAAAGGATTTGTTCAGCATCCAATGTTTCAAGTTCAATTAATGATTCAGCCACGCGGTCTAGAGATTCTTTATTTTCAGTCAGGATTTTCTTACAAATTTCATAAGCATCCTTAATGATTTTTTGAACTTCTAAATCAATCTCGTGTGCAATTGCATCACTGTAATTTTGCTCATTCTGAATATCACGGCCAAGGAATACCTGACCTCCAGAGCTTTGTCCAAACTGCATTGGTCCTAACTTTTCGCTCATTCCATATTCAGTGACCATCTTACGAGCGATACCCGTTGCGCGTTGGAAATCATTATGAGCTCCGGTACTTACTTCACCGAACTGAATTTCCTCAGCTACACGGCCACCAAGCAATCCAACGATTTTATCGATAAGCTCAGGCTTTGTCATAAAGTAACGATCTTCTTTTGGAAGCATCATTGCATACCCACCGGCCATACCTCGTGGAACAATGGTTACCTTATGAACGATATCAGCACCCTCTAGCTTCACACCAACTACAGTGTGACCCGCTTCATGCCAAGCAACAATGTTTTTCTCTTTTGGAGAAATAATACGGCTTTTCTTAGCAGGACCAGCAATAACTCGGTCAATGGCTTCTTCGACGTGAGTCATGCCTATTTTAGTCTCGTTATTCCTAGCTGCCACTAATGCAGCTTCATTTAGAAGGTTTTCTAGATCGGCACCTGAGAATCCAGGTGTTCTTGTTGCTATTACATCAAGCTTCACGTCATCCGATAAAGGTTTGTTCTCTGCATGAACTTGAAGAACATGTTCACGTCCCTTAACGTCAGGGCGATTCACTTGAATTTGACGGTCAAAACGTCCTGGACGAAGTAATGCTGGGTCAAGAACATCTGCACGGTTTGTTGCAGCAATAATGATGATTCCTTCATTAGAGCTAAACCCGTCCATCTCAACAAGCAATTGGTTTAACGTCTGCTCACGCTCATCGTGACCACCGCCAACTCCAAGCTCCACGCTGACGTCCAACTGCGTCGATTTCATCAATAAAAATAATACACGGTGCATTTTTCTTAGCATTCTCAAATAAATCTCGAACACGTGAAGCACCGACCCCAACAAACATCTCCACAAAGTCAGAACCACTAATGGAGAAGAATGGTACGCCTGCTTCACCAGAAACAGCACGTGCTAGAAGGGTTTTACCTGTACCTGGAGGTCCAACAAGGAGAACCCCTTTAGGAATACGGGCACCAATAGCCGAGAACTTGCGCGGATCCTTAAGGAATTCCACAACTTCAACAAGCTCAGCTTTTTCTTCATCTGCACCAAGCCACGTCCTTGAACTTAGCCTTTTTCTTGTCGTCGCTAACCAGTTTCGCTTTGCTCTTACCAAAGCTCATCATACGGTTTCCGCCACCCTGAGCTTGGCTCATAAGGAAGATAAACAAGATGATGATAATCACAAAGGGAATAAGGGAAGTAAAGATTGCCACCCAAGCTATTTGTTTCATCAGCTGGCTCAATCTCTAATTGACTTTGCGCTTGTGCTAGAAGCTCAGATGTTTGTTCGCTACGAAGTACATATGTTTCGAAAAACTCATCATCTTTAGCACCAACAAGCTGTCCACGAACAAGATAAACATCTCGTTCCGGTTTTATACTAAATGTTTCCACGTTGCCTTGATCTAGATTTTCGGTGAAATCATTGTAATTAAGTTCATCCACTGTACTTTGATCTGTATTAATAACACTAACAATACCAATTATCACCAAAAAGATAAGCAGATAAAAGATTGTATTTCTAAATACCCGGTATTTCATTCTAGACCTCCTCCCACGTCCAACAAAGCTGCAATAATAGTATCATACTGGACTTTAAGTCCACAAATATTACCCCTCATAAATCTCTGGTTTTAAGACACCGATATATGGGAGATTACGGTAACGCTCAGCATAATCAAGTCCAAAACCTACTACAAAGGCATCGGGAACTGTAAAACCAGACATGTCAGGGACTAGGTCTACCTTACGTCCATCAGGCTTATCCAAAAGGGTAACAACCTTCACTGATTTTGCTTTTCTATAATGAAATAGCTCAATTAAGTACTTAAGTGTAAGTCCACTGTCTATAATATCTTCGACAATTAAGACATCACGTCCTTCAACAGACGTATTTAAGTCTTTAATAATTTTTACTTCACCGGTTGATACCATGGCATTTCCATAACTTGATACATCCATAAAGTCTAGTTCAAGATGTACATCAACATGTTTGATAAGCTCTGCCATAAAAGGTAATGCACCTTTTAACACACCTACAAAAAGCGGAAAGGCTTCTTTATATTGTTCCGAAATTTCGCTTCCTAATTCACGGGCTTTATTCTGGATTTCTTCTTCAGAAATCAATATCTCTTTCAATTCATCTTTCATCAAAGGCTTAAGACCCTCCTGTTTAATTCGGTTACTAAATGTGAGAAGACGTTCAGTATCTTAAAAACGTTAACTCGGCTATGTTACTTGAAGCATTTGTTACATTTGCTATACGAGATCTTTGTAAAAGCGGTACCCAAATGATTTGTTCATGTGCATCCGTAACAACAGGCCACTTGGACCTTAATGACTTCGGAACCTTTCGATCAATAAAAAGCCTGTTTAACTTTTTTGTACCTGTCATACCTATTGCGGCAATACGATCTCCAGGGATGGGGGTGCGAACAGTTAAAGGAAGCACTAGTCCATCCAAATCTAATTGGAATTTCGGCAGATCTTCTTGATTCATATCCTGCCCTAGTTTGGTTGCTGTTATTTCTCCCAATTGAAGACGTACACTGCCCGGAATATCAAGCCTAGTATGGATCTGTTCCTTATCACTTGGCTCGAATCGTGAAAAATGACAGTAGTTGTATTCTCGAATAGCCCTAAAATCACTTGCTAGTTCTAATGTTGCTGATGGATTTTCAGCGTGTAGCATTGTTATCGTTTGCTCAATATGTACAGACGTAATACGGGCAGACTCGTTGTAAAGATAATTTAATATTAGATGAATCACTCTCCTTTGTAAAGGGAGTGCCACTGAGAGAAACTGATCCCTTGAAATTGTAAGGAATTGTTCACTTTTTTTAACCAACATTTGATTTAATGAATTCTCGGCGAGACTAAAAAGAAAGTCCTGATCTTCTGTCTGCCATTCATGATAACGTTGAATATGCTTAAATAACATCGGATTTTCCTGTGTAACAAAAGGTAGGACTGACTCGCGAAATCGATTTCGCGTATACACTTGAGACGAATTGCTTGAATCCAACGCAAATGGTACGTTATTGGCTTCACAATAGTCCAAAATAATTGTTTTTGTCACACATAATAACGGTCTAATTAATGTTGCTTCTCCAAACGATCGTACGGCATCCATACCTGGTTTTTGCAGAGCATTTGCACTACGAACCATTTTCATAAATACAGTCTCAATTTGGTCATCACCGTGGTGAGCAACAGCTAAATAGTCTCCTTGTATACTTTCTAAGATCTTATTTAGCTTTTGGTACCTCAGCTCTCTTGCCGCAACAGAAGACCCTATTCCGTTTTGTTTGGCATAGCTTTTCACATCAACTCGAGCGACCTGAATTGGAATTCCTTCTTTTTTACAAAAGTCCCTTACGAGTGCCTCGTCTTGATTTGACTCATCTCCTCGCAGCTGATGATTAATATGTGCTGCTGTAACCTGAATCTGAGTGTGATGCCGTTCCCTCCAAAGGAAGTGTAGCAAAGCCATTGAATCAGGTCCACCCGAAACCGCAATCACCACATGCTTACCATTTAGAGTCATGTTTGATTGCTTGATAAAAGAGCGGACGGTTGCTTCCACTTCAAAACGACTCCTTTTATGCATATTTCAGTTGTTATCTATTATAGCGTGTTTTAGCGAAAACATGTCCTTTTCACAAAAAAGAAAAGGACCTAATCGTACTGGCCCCTACATTGTAAGAATGAATACGTATAAAAGACAACCGATAAAAAGTAAGGTCCCACTTAAAACCAGTTCAACTTTGTAGGCAAAACGTCGTTTGTGTTTAGTTGATCGCTTACGCGCACTAGAGCCTACATCACCATAAGTGATATCTTGTTGCATGCTTTGTGTCAATTCTTTTTTCATTGAAGAGGCACTCGAGTAATGACCCGTTATTGCTCGAACAAGGACTGTTTCATAAGGCTTTAACAGAGGATGGCCGTTAATAGCCGTTCTTAGTTGCTGTTTAGGATGCCCGTTTTTCTTATCAAACCGTTTAGGGTATGCACAATTCATCATAATCATCGCCACTGAAAATAGATCATAAGAAGGTTCTGCCTTTCTTGAACCTAACGTCCAGTAGCCTCTATCATAAAACTCAGTGTACTCCTTTATGGATCTTCCGAGTAGTGTTGTCCCTCCTACATCAAGCAAGCGCACCCTTGAAGGCGGCCCTGTTACTAACAGATTATCTGGCTTTAGATCACCAAATGCCCAAGCCCTCTTTATGAAGGTTTTCTAGGTCACCAAGTAGCTGCAAAATTAGTAATCCTAGCCATTCGGGTCCCTTGCCTCTCATAAAAGGTATAAGTGCTTCTCCCTTCACATACTCCATCGCATAAAAGGGGTAAGTATGAGTTCCAAAAACGAGATCGTCCACATCAAGCAGTTTTGGCCCAAGTGCCACGCCTTGTTTTTTTGAGAACTGCCTTAAGACATTCACCTCAGTTGTAATCGCCATACTGTCTATTCCCACTTTGACAGCAACTAAACCATTGATTGATTGGACAAGATAAACTGCACCTGTCGCTCCTTCCCCAAGCAAACGAATAACGGTATATGATTTTTTGTGCCATTTCCCTTTTAATCTGGCACCTGAAGCAAGTTTAATCGGCGATTTCGTCGAATAACTGTTCCTCATGATTCAGCAAGCTCCTTTTCGAACCTTTTTGAGTAAAGATACGAACAGCTGCTTGAATAGCAGGACCAGTAGGCGTTGTTCCTCCAGGTGAGAGTTTTTGAAAAATACTTGTTAGGCTACTTAATTTTGGTGTCCATTCTAACAAGCGATCCACATCACGTCGTTTCCCGGGAAACGAATAGAGTGCAAAACGATTTTCTCCTACTCTAGACGTTAAACTAATGGACAAGTCTGTTAATGCTTCCTGTACCATTGGTAGCTTATCCCTCATGCTTGCACTTGTATCTACTAAAATTAATACCTCAAGCGAAATGGTTTCACCTAGATCATCAACAACCTCCATAACCTGCCCTCTTTTTTCAGGTGGTAGATCCTCTAACTCTTGGTTCTTACCTAAAATATCCTGCAGCTCTTTATTTACCACACCATGTAGGGTTTGTGTCATTGCTTTTCTTGTAACCATTTGTACGGTTTTAGCCAACTGCTTCGCATAGACGATTTGACTGACACCGCCTCCAAGCAAGCGCAATAGCCTCAACCTCCTGAATGCCTTGTTCATTTAATGAGTCTCCGTCTACTATTCCAATGACATTAAGGGTGATGCCTTGTTCCTTTCCGAGTGCCGCAATGGCAATTGGATCCTCTCCCTGATTTGAATGACCATCTGTGATCAAGAGTATTTGTTTAAGTGTGCCTTTCATCGACAATCCCTCCAAATTTGTGAATGGTAACATCCTTCACTTCTTGGAGAGAATCTATACTTCATGCCATACTCTTTACGCACGTTTTTTTAGCGGTGGAGCTGGACGATAGAGCGGAATGGACGCCCACTTTGGTGTATTTCGCTTAATTTCGGCAACAATCACGGTCATATCGTCCTCAATCTGAATGCCTCGATCTGAACGGATCACTCGTTCTAGTATGATATCTGCCATCTCCTGTGGCTCGGCTACTTCTAATTCTGCAATCATTCGTTTCATCCACAAATCCTTATTCTCTACATGCGTCGGCGAATCAAATATCCCATCACTCACCATGATTAAAATATCGCCAGCTTTTAATTGCTCACTTACAACATCTACATCAAAGTCCTGAAACATACCCATCGGTAGGTTGCTCGAGTCAATCTTTAAAACCTTATCCCCACGCTTAATGAAAGTCGGGATGGAACCTATTTTTAAGAACTTAGCTTTTGCTGTTTGCAGATCAATCATCGCTAAATCAAGCGTCGAGAAAATCTCATCTGTCGTGCGTAAAGAAAGCACCGAATTCACTGATTTAATGGCTACCATTTCCTCAATTCCAGATTCAAGAACCTTTTGCAGCAGCTGTAAGGTTTCTGTACTTTCTAGATGAGCCCGCTCTCCGTTCCCCATTCCATCACTAATGGCAATCGCATATTGCCCGGAACCGAGTTCAAGAGTCGAATAACTGTCACCCGATATCCACGCTCCTCCTTTTGCCACATTTGCCACACCCGTTTCAACAACAAATTGCTTAGCAGATGCAAATGTCATATGACTGTGACCATTCGAGTAGAACTCGGTTTCTTCTTTTTGAAGCACTACCGTTTCATTTAGAAGGGAGGACAACATCGGTGCAATAATCTTCTCACCTATACCCTGTCCTTGATCAAACGGCACACTTAACTCAATTTCAGCTTGTCCCGGCTTCAGACTATAAATATCCACATGACCGACCTCGAGACCTGCTCCTCTCAACATTTCCAACAACTCTTCTTCTTGCTGAAAGTGAGCTTCCTTCTCTTTTTGGATTTCTCTTGCAAAGTCGCCCATGACTTGGGATACACCTAACAATTGATCAGCAACTAACTTCCGGCTTTCTGATACCTGCTTCCTAAGCATTTGATTAACCTGATAGTGGCTATGCTCCATTACAATGGCCTGAACAACCTTTTCTGGCCGGATACAATGTTTGTTCCACTCCATCTGAAGGATCTGATCTTTTATCTCACCATTTTTAGCCGTTTCCGTCATAATTTTATTCATACAATCATACGTTTTATTAAAGTTCTGCACCCAGCACCGCTCTTTTTTAAAGCAGGTCTGGCATGTTTTTTCCGTTACATTGCTCAGAAAATAATCAACCTCTTTTTCATCACGCTCTAGGTCTTCACGTGGAGCAGGCATTTGAAAGCTATTGGACAATGTCTGAAACAGTGTCGAGAATTGCTCTACTCTACCTGCAGTCACGTCACGGATCTTCCGTAGATACTGTTGTTGTTCCGTAGCATATTCAACCGTACCCGGTATGTAGCGAGCGATATTTTGAATAACACGATTAGGCGTTAAGAAAAATAGTAAAATGGCTGCCAAAGTCTCTAGTAAGGTAGCGGATATTCCAGGTCCACCTTCTCCATACATACCTATTAGTAGCGTACCAACAAGTAGCCCAACAGCCACACCTACTTTTTTCCCCTCTTTAAGAAGTCCTCCTAATAAGCCTGAGAATGCTAATAGGCTCATTTGATACAAACTTGCGAGGCTAGCGAGACTTAAGATGAGGCCAGTTACCACTCCAACGGTTGAACCGATCGCTGCACCACCAACCAATCCAAAAATAAGCAATAGATATCTGGCGAGCACATGCTCCACTGTTACATCATTCCAAGCCCAAGCCCACCGTACCTGTCATAACCGAAGCCAACAAAATAATTAAGCAAATAATTTCTTCATTCTTTAAAGGTCTTTGCATTCGTTTTGCTGTTAAGAGAGGTACACTTTGTATAAAAATCATTGTTAAAATAAAACTCAGCCCAGATTCTACCGCGGCCATCATTAATGCGTAGCCTGAGATCGTTCCGGTACCGACAAAAACTAGACTAAGCCTTGATAGTAAACTCGCAGAGAAAACGAGGTATGGAAGGGCTTCTTTCTGATTGGGAACAAATTTAGAAACTGCTTTTTGTAAGAGGATATAGGCAATGATGGCGACAATGACAAACCCAACTTGTCCATGATAACTAAAGATAGCACCACCAAGTAATGAGAATGATGCAATCGCAGCCTTATCCCGTTTTAATAGATAGACAGCTGCTAAAAAGGGTAAGACAAAAGGTGTTAGTTCAGTTAAAATAACGGCTCGTCCAAGTAAAAAACCCATAATCGCAATTAGTAGACCCCACTGATAAAATGCTGTATCAAACCAGGAAATCGATTGTTGCTTAACTGACTCTGTGGTTCTTTGATAGATTTGGCCTGCTCGTGCAATCCACGCAGGTTCACTCCATAACTTAACAGCCTTTCTTAACATAAGACCCACCACCCTATTAGATTCGTGGTCTCATTATAAACAGGTTCCAGAGCAAGAATTTGTCATAATCACAGGGGAAGAAATCAGAATCGTTCGACTCATTTCAACCAGAACTAAAACGATTACACACAGTTATTAGCAAACCGTGGCAATATGAGCGCATATAACCACCTATTTTAAGTGCGCCTGCGATAATTTGGCATAAGGTTTTATTTTTTCTAGTGTTTCATCATGAAAAACCGCTTCAGATAGCCAATTTCAAAGAAACGACAAAAAAGATGTTGGGGGACAGATGTGTACAAATAATCTATAAAGAAGATCGCTGTAGTCCGTTCGTCGTCCAAATCAAAGAAGGAGATTCGGATCTTTGCGGGGTTTTCGGTGGTTCTCTTTCCTCTCGCGGGTATCGCTCTCTTCCCACGGGTATTTCTTCTGCTCTCACGGGTATCGATCTTCTCCCACGGGTATTCCTTCTACTCTTGCGGGTATCGCTCTCTTCCCACGGGTATTCCTTCTGCTCTCGCGGGTATCGCTCTTCTCCCACGCTTTTTATCACGCTGCTTCAATAGAACTTAACTATGTCCGAAGTGATCCCTCCCCCTCTTTTATTTTCGATAAACAAAAAAAGCCGAATCATTATGTGAGTGAATCCACACAATGGTTCGGCTTTTCTTATTGCTAGTACATTTCTGTGCTAGCCTCTTGTCTAATAATCAATAGCGGCGGAGGGGATCGAACCCCCGACCTCACGGGTATGAACCGTACGCTCTAGCCAGCTGAGCTACACCGCCTCAAAAGTCATTCTAAAATGACGACAAAACTAAATATACCTTCTTGCTCGGGACAAGTCAATTGTTTTTTGCACGAAAAAAAAGACAGATGCGAGATCTGCCTTTTATTTATTCAGTAAGGAGCGTATCAATACAGCAGTTTAGCCTCTTTTGGCACCGCGCCCTCCACGTTTGGATTCTGTTTGACGCTTAATTGTCGTTAATCGTTCCTCACTATCTTTTAAAAAGCGACTAACCTTGTCTTCAAACGTAACAGTTTGCCTAACGCTTCCTCTTGGACTACGATTTCCACCTTGAGGACGACTATTGTTGAATGGTCGGGACGGGCGTGAGGCAGCACTAGGACGTGAAGTCTGAGCTTGGCGCACTCCTGGACGGTCTTGAGCCTTTCTAATAGATAAGCCAATTTTTCCGTCTTTCTCAACGTTAACAACCTTAACTAGGACTTCTTCGCCAACCTTCAAAAACTCATTAATGTCTTTTACGTAGTTATCAGCAACCTCACTGATATGAACAAGTCCTGTGGTTCCGCCCGGTAATTCTAC
Source organism: Alkalicoccobacillus plakortidis (assembly GCF_023703085.1). Classification (NCBI taxonomy): domain Bacteria; kingdom Bacillati; phylum Bacillota; class Bacilli; order Caryophanales; family Bacillaceae; genus Shouchella; species Shouchella oshimensis. The sequence continues at coordinate 144,610 of NZ_JAMQJY010000005.1, forward strand.
AAATGCACCGAAATGTGTAATGCCTGTCACTTTGCCCTGCACCTTGCTGCCTGCTTCAATTGACATGAAAAGATAGATCCTCCTTAGATATCTGTAAAAAAATCACTTTGAATTATAGTATAACCGAAAGCAAAAAAAGGTGTCAATCTGATGATGATTCTGGTAATTTATATAATGTTTCTCCAGGACGTGTCAAAAAGTAATCTCTCCTGAGTACTTCTCCAATATAATCAGGATTATTATAATTCTCAATTTCCTGCTCTAGCCTTTCCTGCTCTGCTATAAGCGCTTCTTGCTCTTCTTTTAGAGCTGCCTGCTCTTCCTTCTTTTCATTTATAGCTGAGGCCTGTGCAATTAATGTAGCCGAAACAATGCCTATAATGATAAACCCTATAATTCCAAGGGTTGTAAGACGTCTCATTAATCCACGTTTTCTCTTATGCTGCAGTTGCTTCTCCTGCTCGCGCTGCTTAATATATGCGGAATCTAATTCCCTTATCGTAGGTTTCCTGTTGGCCATTCACAATCACCTCGTGTCTTTCTTCTTCCATACAGAACGGCCAACCTCCTTTATTTTTATTAAAAAAGGTTTAACCCTCTGCCATTGCTTTGTTCCATTTATCCAACGTACAATTGGTCGAATCAACCACCATACCGGTTTCCATACAAATGAAAATAAGACTAGACAAATCTTCCAAACGATCGTTAATACTATCATACAAAAGCTGCTTATAAGATACAATATCCATTTTATCGGCTTAATGAACATGTAATACAAGCTTTTTTTTATGAACCGAATAATTCCAACAACAAGGGCAATAAGCCTGTCCAATAGATAATTAAAAACCGATTGTAATAAAGCTCGATAAGTGGCATAACCACAAAGAAGTGCTGCAAATACGTAAAATCTAAGCTCACCCATATTTGATTGGTACAACACATAGAATATGAGCAATGCGTGAACACACCAAAATAAAAAATCTCGTATGGCAACAACCCAGCTGAATGAGCGCGGTTGGTAGGTAAGCTTCCCATATGTATCTAGAGAAGCTCCAAGACACGCGCCCATTGCTAGCATCGACAACATGGTCTGAAGCTGTATAGTCAAACTCACTTAAATAACTTCCCTAAGAACCCTTTTGATTTATCCTGATTATTTTGATCTAAATAAATCATATCATGGATTTTACCCTCTATAGATACAAATCCTTGCTCTACATTTAAGTTTTTCATATGCAGGTTTTGACCTCTTACAGAAAGGAAACCCATCGTTGTTTCCATCAAAAATTCTTCATTATCAAAGCTTTCTACTTGTTTAACACCAGTAATATCTAGCTGTTTTCGCCCTACTAGTGTCACATCATGATCTTTTGTAACGCTCTCTCTACCCATCGGTGTCCCGAATTCAAACTGGTCCATTCCGCATCTCCCTCCAACAACTTTAGTACTTAACCATATGTTAAAAGGAGTGAGAATAGAACGAGCCTTATCCAGATAGAAAAGCTGCAGCTCATAGGCTAACAGCTTTTCATCCATCTATCCTTTTAGAAACTTAACAATTTCATGGTTCACTTTCTCTTTTTCTTCAAAAACTAAACCATGCCCACTATTCTCAAAAGGTACAACGGTTGATTCGGCAATTCCCTCGTTCATAAATGAGGTAAATTCAAATGGACAAATCTCATCATGTTTACCATGAAGGATAAGTGTTGGTACATGTACACTCGCGAGGTCAACTCGTCCATCTTCGTCCCTTAACGCTTCTGCGGAATGAATTGTTGCATGTGGTGTTGCTGTCAAACCTAGGTTTAAGAACCAATCATTAAATGCATCAGACATTTCTTGATGGAAGAACATTCCCCCAAAGTCTTTAAGCATTGCTTGTCGGTCCGCTTTCAGGTTTGAAATAATATCGTCTACTCCAGACTTTTCAAGGCCGTGTGGGTATTCATCTCGTTGTGTAAAGATTGGAGCCGCCGCACCTAAAAGAATGAGCTTACTAATTGGATTTTCTTTATACTTCGATAAATAACGAATCGCAATCGGACCACCCATAGAAAAACCTGCAAGTGCCGCATCTGTAAGCTCAAGCTTTGTCACCACTGCATGTATATCTGCTGCCATGGTGTCATAATCATATCCCGACCATGGTGCATCTGATTTACCATAACCTCGTAAATCAATTCCAATAAAACGATATCCGTGTTTTGGAAGCTCTGTCTGCTGATACTCAAACATTTTATGACTTACAGGCCACCCATGGATAAAGATAATTGGCGTCCCTTCACCTACATCCTCTACGTATACATTCACATTTGGTTCAACCTCTATATAATGTCCCATTTTGATCCTCTCCTCTGAAAATTTCTTTATGTGCATATATGTTCCCCTTTATTAAGGCATTAAACATACACAAAAAAGGCAGGAACCACCGAATCACGGTCCCCACCACCCTACGTTTAAGGCACGATTGAAACAGGTGTTCCAATCGAAACGAGCTTTGATAACTCTAAAACATCTTCATTATACATTCTAATACACCCATGCGAGACAGACTGACCTATAGAGGATGGATCATTGGTACCATGAATACCGTAATGAGGCTTAGATAAACCCATCCAAAACGCACCAAAAGGTCCTCCTGGATTCGGCTGCTTATTCACAATCGTAAACTGTCCAAAAGGAGTCATTGTAGCAAGTTTCCCTACAGCTACTGGGTATGTTTTGACCGCTTTCCCATCCTCATAAAGCGTCAGCTCATGTGTCGAAAGTTTTACCGTAATTGATTTGTTTGGCATTAAACATTCCTCCGTCCTGTATTCTATGCAGGACTGCCACCTAGGATGAATGCTCATTAATATAGGTACGGACAGACTGATTCGGTCGAACAAGAACAAAGTACATCAATATAGCGCCAATCTCACAAAGTAAAATGATGATTGCCATTGGTAAGGCCGTATGACTTCCTGCAATGCCTACAAAAGGGGCTGCAGCTGCACCAACAATGTACTGCATCAGCCCAAGTAATGCTGCAGCACTTCCTGCACTTTTCTCTTGGTCAGCCATCGCAAGAGCAAAACAGGATGGACCAACAATTCCTACGCTTGAAACAGCTAAAAACAAACCAAGCATGACTAGAATTAATTGATTCGTAAATAGAACGGCAAGTAATAAAATAAGTGCCCCACTTACTGCGATTAATAAGCCAACTGCCAAAAGACGTTTTTCTCCTACACGAGCGGCTAAGCGTCCCGTTGTTTGTGATGCAATGATAAGACCTGCACCATTAAGTGCAAACAGAAACCCATAAGTCTGTGCGCTCACACTAAATACATTTTGCAAAACAAAGGATGATCCAGAAATATACGAGAACATGCCTGCTCCGACTAAACCTTGTGTGGCAGCATAGCCAATAAATAGTTTATTACGAATGAGTCCTTTAAACGTTTTAGTCAGATCCCGCATACCTCCCGCAGAGCGGTTTTCAGGAGCGAGCGTATCTGGAAGTCCCACTATTACAGATAGTAGTACCACAAGACCAATACCTGCAAGCACAACAAAAACACCCTGCCACGGCATCCACTGCAACAGTTGGCCACCAACAACAGGCGCCAATATTGGGGCTGCACCTGTTATTAACATCAGCATTGCAAAGAACTTTGTTAAATCAGGTCCTGAATAAAGATCGCGAATACTTGCTCTAGATAGGACAATCCCTGCAGCTCCTGCAAGTCCCTGAATAAACCTCAAAGCAATCAACATCCAAATCGAAGGCGATAAGGCGCAAAGTATCGAGGCAATTGAATAGGCAATGAGGGCGACAATTAACGGTCCCTTTCTTCCACGAACATCACTAATTGGTCCGACAATAATTTGTCCTAGTGCGAGACCTAGCAAACAAGCTGTTAAGCTTAATTGTGTAAAGGAGGCACTTGTTCCGAAATCTTCTTCTATTTGCGGAAAGGCCGGTAAGTACATATCTATGGTTAAAGGACCAAACGCCGCTAAGCTCCCTAATATGAGCAGCGTCCTCAAAAAAGGTATGGATTGTTTATGAGTATGATTTTGATTCATGTTGTATCATCCTTTGCTATCAATACCTCTATTTTACCTTCTCTCATTTTTTCATCAAGAAATTTATAAATATGTGGTTTAGCTATTTTAAAAACCGGGTATTCATCATTCAAGCATACAACGAAGTACCCTCGCTCTCTAATGATATAATTCGCAATTCTGATGATTCGGTCGTATTCACGCTCTTAATCTATGAATAATGCGCATATCTCCCACCTAAGACTCTTTCAAGCAAAATATTTGGCTTATATGCCACCTCAGAGCTTTTGTCATCCGATTTGGCTTTTGTTACGCTAATAAAGTGCAAATCGTGAAAAATATAACATAGAAATAATATTTTTTACTTTATTACCAAAATAGAAGGGGTTGGTTTTTTGAAGTTGAAGATAGGTTACATACTTACAGGGTTGATGTCTGTTGCTTTACTTGGTGCTTGTTCAAGTGTAGGTGGAGACACATTAGAGAAAGTTCAAGATGACGGAAGCGTCACAGTGGGTGTTGCAAATGAACGTCCTTATGGGTACGAAGAAAGTGATGGAGGCGTAACAGGTGCATCCGTTGAAGTAGCTCGGGCTATTTTTGCTGAATTAGGCGTTGATGAATTAGACGGTCAAGTGGTTGAATTTGATGCATTGATCAATGGGGTTAATTCACGCAATTTTGATATTGTCACAGCTGGAGTCTATGTGACGCCCGATCGTTGCGAGAATGCTCTCTTCTCAGAGCCTGATTATCGCATTGGTGAAGGTCTTGCCGTAGCACCTGGTAATCCGCACGATATTAAAAGCTATCAAGATCTAGCTGATAATCCAGATCTTACTGTTACCGTCATGTCAGGTGCAATAGAACTAGATTATCTTCGTGCTATGGGTGTAGATAATTCACAAATTGAACAAGTTTCTAGCATCACAGACAATATTTCAGCATTAACTTCAGGCCGCACAGATGCAATTACAATGACTGATCTTACATTGAGAACAGCGCTTGAAGATCAAGACAATGATAATATCGAGATCGTTGAAGACTTTGAACAGCCTGTCATTGATGGAGAAGAAGTCTATGGATATGGTGCAGCTGTATTCCACCCTGAAGATGAAGAGTTTAGAGATGCTTATAATGAAAAATTAGAAGAATTAAAAGAGTCGGGAAGAATCTTAGAGATCATGGAGCCATTTGGTTTCACGGAGGATAATATGGTTACAGATATGACAACCGATGAACTTTGCGCAGGATAGTAAAATAGAATCAAAACGTATGTAAAGAAAGGGATATCTCTACCGCTTAGAAGCTCCATGTGATTGAGTTTCTACGAGATATCCCTGTTTTTGTTTAATTGAACCGTTAGGAGTGAACAAATTTTGAGCACAGCAGACATTGTACAGGTACTCATACGAGGATTGCCAACGACTGTTTCACTTCTTTTAACGGCAACCGCTCTTGCTTTCACCATCGCCTTTATTGCTGGGATCTCAAGAGTATCAAAGTACAAATTTGTCCGAGTTGGGACAATGATCTATGTAGAGTTTTTTAGAGGTACCTCTTTGTTAATTCAGCTGTTTTGGCTGTTCTATGTATTACCGGAAGCCTTTGGTATTCGTTTAGATCCTTTCCTTGCAGGTGTTATTACATTAGGATTAAACTATGGAGCATACGGATCAGAGATTGTGAGAAGCTCTATCCTTTCTGTACCAAAAGGACAATCAGAAGCTGGCATTGCCTTAAATATGACAAGCAGACAGCAAATGTTTCGTGTTATTCTTCCACAAGCATTTAGAACAATGATTCCAGGCTTAACAAACAACTCAATTGAGCTTTTGAAAGGAACATCTCTTGTTGCCTTAATAACGTTGCAGGACATGATGTATTGGGGCCAAAACTTACGTGGAGCCGATTATAGCATCGCTCTACCCGTTTTTTCCATCTTATTAGTGATGTATTTCCTTGTTGCCCTACCCCTTATTCTTCTCTCTAAATATTTCGAGAAGCGAGCATCGAAGGGAGTGGCTAGCACATGATTGATTGGCAGGTAGTAGCAGACGCATTCCCAGTCATCTTTCGTGCCATGTTTGTTACACTCGGCATTACACTTGGAGCGTATCTTGTTTCAGTAACGTTTGGCTTAGTGCTAACTTTGTTAGGTCGCTCATCCTTTAAACCACTAGCGTGGACAGTTTTTGGATTTGTACAATTTGTCCGAAGTACACCACCACTTGTTCAACTGTTTTTTGTGTATTATGCATGGCCACAAATTCCAGTTGTTGGTGTTTCCATGAGTGCTGTTACAGCAGGAATAGCGACACTCGGCATTCACTATGCCACCTACTTATCAGAAATCTATCGATCAGGGATAAATTCTGTACCTAAAGGTCAATGGGAGGCAAGCCGCGCTCTTAACTTCGGCCGAACAAAAACATGGGTAAAAGTCATTTTACCTCAGGCCATCCCACCGGTTATCCCAATGATGGGCAATTATTTAATTGTTTTATTTAAAGAAAC